>DAIRUD010000038.1:0-10895 GCA_036803565.1 Synergistaceae bacterium
CGGCGACGCGGTTGACGAACGGCGAGCGCACCTACCTGCGGTACGGTTTTCGCGGGGTGCGCGGCGAGGCGGAGGACGGTTTTCCCAACGCGCGCAATGTGGCGCTGCCGGTCTATCTCGCGTTGACCGCGCGCGGCGTCCCCGTGAACGATGCGCTGGCACACGCGCTGCTGCACCTGATCGCCGCGGTGGACGACACCAACGTGTTGGCCCGGCACGATGCGGAGACGGCCGCCTATGCGCGGAGCGGCGCCCGCCGCGTACTGGAGGCGGGGGGCATGCTGACGGAGGCGGGCCGCACCGCCGTCCGGGAGATGGATCGGGATTTCATCGAACGCCGCATCAGCCCGGGCGGCTGTGCGGATCTGCTGGCGGCGACGTATTTTCTGGCGTCCGTCGTGGAATTGTCCCGGAAGGAGTGAAGGGCATGTACGACTACAGCCTGTCCGAAATCCGCCCGTCCGACCGCCGCGGCATGGCGGAACTGGACGCGCTGTTGAAGCGGGAGGGTATCCGCCGCGACGCCCACCTCGACTACACCGTCGGGCTGTACGATTACGACGGCAACCTCGTGGCGACGGGCTCCTGCTGGGCAAACACCCTGCGCTGCCTCGCCGTCGATTCCGCGCATCAGGGCGAAGGCTTGTTGAACCGCGTCGCCACGCACCTCGTCACCTTCCAACTGCAGCGCGGCAACGCCCACCTCTTCCTCTACACGAAGAGCGGTACCGCCGCTTTTTTCGCCGATATCGGCTTTCACGAGATCGCCAACGTGGACGGCCTGGTCGTCTTCATGGAGAATCGCCGGGACGGTTTTTCCTCCTTTCTCGAAAATTTGGCGACGACGCGGCGCGCCGGGCGCTCCGCCGCTCTCGTCATGAACTGCAACCCTTTCACGTGCGGGCATCGTGCGCTGGTCGAGCGCGCCGCCGCCGAGAACGACGCCGCGCACCTCTTCGTCGTCTCCGAGGACGCCTCGTTTTTTCCCTTCGCCGATCGCTACGAGCTGATTCGCGCGGGCGTCGCCGACCTGGCGAACGTGGTGCTGCACCGGACCGAAAGCTATCTCGTCTCGCAGGCGGTCTTCCCCTCCTATTTTCTGCGCGAGGAGCGCGACGTGATCGGAGCCCAGGCCCGCCTCGACGCGGCTCTATTCGTGCGCATCGCCGAGTCGCTCGGGGTCGCCCGCCGCTACGTGGGGGAGGAGCCGTTCAGCGAGGTCACCAACATCTACAACGAGATTATGCGG
This sequence comes from Synergistaceae bacterium, assembly GCA_036803565.1. GTDB lineage: Bacteria > Synergistota > Synergistia > Synergistales > Synergistaceae > DAIRUD01. The sequence continues at coordinate 1,250 of DAIRUD010000038.1, forward strand.
GAAAAACTGCCGGAAGCCGGCATCGAACTCGTCGTCGTCCCCCGGACGGAAGCCGACGACGTCCCCATCAGCGCCTCGCGCGTGCGGCAGCTGATCCACGATGGCCGCATGGACGAGGTCCGCGCGCTGGTGCCGCAGACGACGTTCGATTACTTCGCGACCGATGCGGGCCGGGAAACCGTGCGCCGCATCCGCGAAGCGGACGCGGTCGTGCATTACTGAGGGGCATGGCGAAATACGATCCAGTTCGACGCCGATGCGCGTTTGGCGGCGGAATTTGCGCCGCGCTTATGGAAAATGCGGGGGTGTATCATGAAGGAGACGAAGCGTGCCTTGGCGGCGTTGATCTTATTTTTGGGGATCCTCATCGCCCTTGCCTTGCGGTTTTCGTTTTCGGAAGCAGTCGCCATCGGCATCGTTGGAGGGGCGGACGGCCCCACGGCGATTTATCTCAGATCGCGGACCCCGCCCTGGTTATTCGCCACAATCGCCCTATTCGTCGTGCTGTCGGTGGTCTGGTTCGCATTGCGTATCAGGGAAAAGAAAAAAACGATAAACAAGTAGCTCGTTGCCGGGTGCGGTGAAAATGCGCGCAAAAGGCAGCCTGCCCCATTCGCTTTTGGGCACGCTCACGAAAGGGCGACTGCACAACTTTCTCGCAGCCTTTTGCACAACTTTCGCATTGACGAAAACATAAACGGACAAGGGAGCGACACCGGTATCCCCGGCATCGCTCCCTCTGCGTTTCACGGGAGGTCGTTATCGCGAAAGACGTCCCCCTTCAATTCGACGCATACGGCTTGATCTGCCGCACGACGTCGAGGATGGTGCCGTCGCGGGCTTCCACGACGGCGACGACGCGGTCCTCGAACTCCAGGTCGTCCGGCGCGCCGACCATGGCATAGGCCTTGTCGCGCAGGGCCCGGATCGTCGTCGTGCGGATTCCGGCGTCGTCCAGCGCCTTGCGGATGTCGGAGCGCGCCGGGTTGACGGCGATGCCGTAGTCCGTCACCAGGACGTCGATGGATTCGCCCGGCGTGGTCACGGTGACGATGCGGTCGCAGACGGTGGGGATGCGGCCGCGCACGAGCGGCGTGACGATGATCGTGCACTTCGCCCCGGCCGCCGCGTCCGGGTGTCCCCCCGGCGCGCCGCGCAGGATACCGTCCGACCCCGTGATGACGTTGACGTTGAAGTCGGTGTCGATCTCCAGCGCCGCGAGGATGACGAAGTCGAGGCGGTTGACGAAGGCCCCCTTGTTCATCGGGTTGGCGTACGCCGACGTGGATATTTCGAAGTGCCTGGGGTGTGAGTGCACGGAGCGGACGGCGTCGAGGTCGAAGTCCTGCGTGTCGACGATGTTCTCGATCAGGCCCTTCTCCAGCAGTTCCACCGTGGGCTTGCTGATGCCGCCCAGCGCCCAGCGCATCTTGATGTCCTTCTCGATCATCAGGGGCTCCAGAAAGCGGTTGACGGCCAGCGACGGGCCGCCCGCGCCGGTCTGGAAGGTGAAGCCGTCGCGGAACCAGGGGGTGGCCGCCATGACGCGGGCGCAGTCCTCGGCCATCAGCAGTTCGCGCGCGTCCTGCGTGATGCGGATGGCCTGGCTGGCGATCTTGTTCGCGTCTCCCACGGCATCCACGACGACGACGCAGTCCACGTCGATGCCCTCGATGCTCGGCGGGAAGTTGGGGAACGGCACCAGCGTGTCCGTCACGACGACGACTTTATCCGCGTACTTCGCGTCCACCATCGAATAGGCGAGCACGCCGCAGTCGGACTTGCCCCCCTTGCCGCGGGCGTTGCCGTATTCGTCGGCGCTCGGCGCGCCGATGAAGGCGACGTCGATGTGCACCTCGCCCGTCTCGATGGCCCGGACGCGGCCGCCGTGCGAGCGAATGATCGCGGGCGTGGCCAGCTTGCCGTGCGAGACGGCCTCGCCGATTTTGCCGCGGATGCCGCTCGTCTGAAGGCCGGTGACGACGCCGTCCTCGATCATCCCGGCGACGGGATCGTGGGCGGAGCCGATCGACGAGCAAGCGATGGTCACGTCGCGGATGCCCATGGCCGCGATCTCCCGCATCACCATGTTGACGACGTAATCGCCGTCGCGGAAGTGGTGGTGGAAGGAGACGGTCATGCCGCTCCGCAGGCCGCACCTCTCGATCGCCTCGCGCAGGGAGGGGACGAGCTTGCTCTCCTGCGGCCGCACGTAGGCGCGCACCGTCGGCCCCGCCTTGCGGTACGTCATGCCGTCGCGCGCGTTATTCCCCTGAAATACCGCCCGGTCCCCCGTGAGCAGGGCGTCCGGGATCTCTCTGCCGACCGCGTTCTTCATCTCACAGATCCCCCTCGTAGGCGCCCGAAGCCTTGGCGAGGGCAAGGGTGCGCTCGGCCCCCGCGAGAAAGGCGATATCGAGCATCTTGCCGTCCACCTGGAAGATGCCGACGCCCTTCTCCGCGTTCTCGCGGATCGCCCGCACGACCTTCTCCGCCTCGCGCACGGCGCGCGGGTCGGGTGTGAAGATTTCGTGCACGACGGCGATCTGGCGCGGACTGACGACGGACTTTCCGTCGAAGCCCATCTGCTTGTTCATCTCGACCTCCGCGCGGAAGCCCTCCAGGTCGTCGAGGTCGGTGAAGACGGTGTCGAAACACTGTACGCCCGCCGCCCGCGCCGCCAGCAGGACGTTGCCGCGCGCCGCCAGCATCTCCGCGCCGCCGGGATAGTACTTCGTCTGCATGGCGACCCGGAAGTCGCCGCCGGAGATGGCGACGCCGAAGAGGCGGGGCGACGCCTCGCAGATTTCCGGCGCGTTGAGGACGCCGCGCGGCCCTTCGATGGCGGCCATCAAAAGCGTGCGTCCCTCCGGGACGCCGAACTCCCGTTCCGCCGCATCGACCGCCGCCGCGACCGCCGTCACGTCCGCCGCCGACTCGCATTTGGCGATGCGGATGCCGTCCGCTCCGCCCGCGACGCAGACGCGGACGTCCTCCCGCCAGTGCGGGGTGTCCAGCCCGTTGATGCGGACGATGCGCTCCACGCCGCCGTAGTCGACCTCGCGGAGGTTGTGGTAGAGCGAGAAGCGCGCCGCGTCCTTCTGGTTCTCCGCGACCGCGTCCTCAAGGTCGAAGATGACGGAGTCGGAGCGGTAGACGTAGGCGTCCTTCATCAGGCTCGGGCGTTGGGCGCTCAGGAAGAGCATCGTGCGCCGCAGGCGTTTTTTCGGATCCTGCGCGGTGTGGGTTGCGGCGGCGGTCATCGGACGCTCCCTCCCCACGGTACGGCGTCGGTCTGCCCGTTGGCCCGGAAGACCGCGCACTCCACCCGGGCCTTGATCGTCGCGTCGAGCGCGCCTCGATCCACCACGGTAAAGCGGCCCGAGCGGACCTCCAGCCGGTCGAGCGTCTCCCGCACGACCTCCAGGATCCGCCTGCCGTAACGGTTCATGACGCTGCTGCTGAGGTCGATGACGACGTCGCCCTCGCCGGGCTCCACCGTCACCTGCACGTCGCTCGATTCGAGCGTCCCGGCCACAGCCGGATTGACGATTACCATGCGCCTCATCCTTTCCCATGCAAGCCGTGCACGAAGATTTTTCTACGATGCAACTTCTTGTGTTCGATTTCTTTCGAAAACCCTGTTTCCGTGTTCGATGGCGCTAGCCGCCCAGATAGGCCAGCAGGATCCCTCCGGCGAGGACCGAGCCGATCTGTCCCGCCACGTTGGCCCCGACGGCGTGCATGAGCAGGAAGTTGCCGGGGTCGGCCTGCTGCCCCAGGCGCTGCGTTACGCGCGAGGCCATGGGGAAGGCGCTGATGCCGGCGGCTCCGACCATCGGATTGACTTTCTTATGGGCGGGCAGAAACATGTTGAGGACCTTCGCCGAGACGACGCCGCCCACCGTGTCGAAGACGAAGGCGAACAATCCCATGCCGATGATCATCAGCGTCGTTCCGTTGACGAATTTTTCCCCCGTCATGGTCGCCGAGATGGAGAGGCCCAAGAGGATCGTCACGATGTTGGCCAGCTCGTTCTGGGCCGCGTGCGCGAGCCTGTCCGTGACGCCGCTGACGCGGATCAGGTTGCCGAACATGAGGAATCCGATCAACGCCACGGACGCCGGTGCGATCAGTCCCGCGAAGATCGTCACGCAGATGGGGAAGAAGATCAGCTTGGCCCGCGACACCGGTTTGTCGACATAGGCCATGCGCATCGCGCGCTCCTTTTTCGTCGTGATCAGCTTGATCACCGGCGGCTGGATCAACGGGACCAGCGCCATGTAAGTGTAGGCCGCTACGGAGATCGGCGCCAGGAGGTGTTCCGCGAACCGGTTCGCGACGTAGATCGAGGTCGGTCCGTCGGCCGCGCCGATGATGCCGATGGAGGCCGCCTCGTAGACATTGAAGCCGAGGAACATGGCCAGCCCCATGGTGATGAAGATACCGGCCTGTGCCGTGAGGCCGAAGACGAACATCAGCGGGTTGGAGATCAGCGGCGTGAAGTCGCACATGGCCCCCACCGCGATGAAAATCAGCAGGGGGAAAAGCTCGTTTTTGATGCCGCCGTTGAAGAGGAGCGTGAGCGCGCCCTCCACCTCCGTATTGCCCACCATGTGCGTGATCGCGGAGGTCATCGGCAGGTTCGCCAGAATCGTTCCGAAGCCCATCGCGAGCAGGAGGTTCGGCTCGAAGTCCTTCGCGATCGCCAGATACATGAGGCCGAAACCGACCGCGATCATCACCAGCTGTTGCCATTCGAACGCCAACATACGCACAAAACCGCCTTTCGGGTTGCTTCATAGGTCTCGCGCTTGCCCGAGGGCAATGAAAAGCGAGCCATGCATAGTTTACAGAAAAAAGGGGCCGCCGCAATGCGGCATTGCCCCTTTTTCGATATCAGGCGGTCTTTTTCTTCGCCGCGCGCGCCTCGGAGATGAAGGGCCAGGCGAGGGAGCCGGCGGCCAGGATCCAGAGGACGACGCAGATCGGCGAGGCGAAGAAGATCCCGAAGGAGCCGTCGGACAGCATCATCGACTGCCGGTAGGACTGCTCCATCATCGCCCCCACGACCGACGCCAGGATCAGCGGCGCGGTGGGCACCTTGAACTTTTTCATCAGGTAGCCGATGAACCCGAGGATCGTCAGCAGGATGAAGTCCATCGCCGAGAAGTTGATGGTGTAGACGCCGAGGAACGCCAGGCCGACGATCAGGGGGTAGAGCACGCGGCCCGGCACGGAGAGCACGCGCACCAGCAGCCCCGCCAGCGGGATGTTGATGAACGCGCAGGCCACGTTGCCCAGGAACATGCTGGCGATGACGCCCCAGGCGATGTCCGGGTGCTGCTCGAAGAGCAGCGGGCCGGGTTGCAGGCCGAGGATCAGCAGCGCGCCCAGCATGATCGCCGTGGTGCCGGAGCCGGGGACGCCCAGGGTGAGCATGGGGATCATCGCCCCGACGGAGCAGGCGTTGTTCGCCGATTCCGGTGCGGCAAGCCCTTCGATGGCGCCGTTGCCGAACTCCTCCTTGCGCTTGGAGATCTGCTTCTCGTTGTTGTAGGCCATCATCGCCGCGATCGTGCCGCCCGCGCCGGGCAGGATACCGATGATAAAGCCCACCGGCGCCTGGCGCAGGATCGGGCCGATGCTGCGCCGCCAATCCTCCATGCTGATCCAGATCTTGCCGAACTTCGTCTGCACCGGCCTGACGATCTCCTTGGCGATGTGCTCCAGGTTCTCGAAGACCTCGCCGATGCCGAAGATGCCGATGATGACGATGACGAAATCGATGCCGCCCTGCAACTCGTCGATGCCGAAGGTGAAGCGCGGCATGCCGGACTGATGGTCGAGCCCGACCGTCGTGAGCATCAACCCGAAGATCATGGAGATCAGGCCCTTGAGCAGCGCTTTTTTGGAGATCGCCGCCGTCGCCGCGAGCGCGAAGATCATCAGCACGAAATATTCGGCGGGGCCGAATTTCAGCGCGAAGCGGGCCATCGGCAGCGCGATGAACACGAAGGCGATCGTCGCCATCAGGCCGCCGATGAACGACGCGATCGCCGATATGGCCAGCGCCGCCTCGGCCCGTCCCTGCTGCGCCATGGGGTAGCCGTCGAAGCAGGAGGCCACCGCCGCGCCGTCGCCGGGCACGTTGAGCAGGATGGAGCTGCGCGATCCGCCGAACATCGCCCCGTAGTAGATGGCGGACATGGCGATCAGCGCCGTGGTCGCGGGCATGGTGAAGGTAAGGGGGAGGAGCAGCGCGATGCCGGTCGTCGGGCCGAGGCCGGGGAGCATCCCCAGAACGGTGCCGAGGGCCGAACCCAGGACGAGCCAGAGAATGTTGTACGGTGTCATGGCTACGGAAAAGCCGTTGAGCAGGTGACCGAATATTTCTCCCATTGCCGTTTACCCCGTTCCTCTCAGAATATCCCCAACGGGGAAGCGGGCAGGCTGATCTGGAAGACGTTCACGAAGATGAACCACATCCCGAAGGAAAAGCAGAGGGTGAGGACCGCGTTCTGGACGAACTTGTCCCTGCCGTTCACAAAGGTCAGCATGCCCATCAGAAAGACGATCGTGGAAAAGACGAAGCCCGCGTAGTCGAACATGATCGTGTAGAGAATGCAGAATCCGATGACGATGAAGATCAGCTTCATCGTTTTGAAGTGGAACTGCGGCCGTTTGCTCTTGTCGTCGCTGTTGAGGCCCTTGCGCGCCTCGATGACGAAGGTGATCGCGCCGAAAAAGGCCATCAGGACGCCGAGCCCGAGCGGAAAGTAGATCGGCGCCATCGGGTTGCCGATCGGCGCTTTGGGGAGCGCCAACGCCTGTACGGCGTATATTACACCGAAGATGATCGAAACCAACCCGACCCATGCGTTCGGTCTCACGAGAATTCCCCCTCAGTTGTCGCTTGCGTGTCGCGGCGTCCCCCGTCGTTGGCGGACGGGGGACGCCGGCGGTGATCGTTCAGTTCTGCAGCATGCCGATCTCTTGGAGTACCGTCTTGTTCTCCTCGTTGACCTTGTCGAGGAATTTGCCGAAGTCCTCGGCGTTCATATAGGACTCCACCCAGCCGTTGCGCGCGCAGATTTCCTTCCATTCCGACGTTTCGGTCATCTGCTTCAGGGCGTCCTCCATGAATTTGCGCTCCGCCTCCGGCATTTCCGGTGCGCCGAAGATTCCGCGCCAGTTCACGTACTCCGCCTGGATGCCCTGATCGTAGAGGGTCGGCACGTCGGAGAGCGGGCCGGTGGGGATCCTCTTCGGAGCGGTGAGCGCCAACACCTTGACGTCGCCGGACTCCTTCGCGCCGACCAGCTCGGCCATGCCGGTCGACAGCAGGTCGATGTGCGCGCCCATCAGCGATGCGAGCGCTTCGCCGCCCTGGAAGGCGATGTACTGAATATCCTTCAGGTTCTCCACCCCGGCGGCCTTGGCCGCGACCAGGAACTGCAGGTGGTCCATGCTGCCCATGGAGGATGCGCCGCCGACCTTGACGCTCTTGGGGTCCTTCTTGATGGCCTCGAAGACCTCGTTGATGGTGGTGTATTTGGAGTCCTTCGGGACGGCGAACGCGCCGAAGTCGTTGATCAGCATGGAGATCGGCGTCACGTCCTTGTAGCTGAGCTTGGACTGGCCGGTCAGGTTGATGAGGATGAGGGGCGGGGAGTAGACGATCAGCGTATAGGGATCGCCCTTCTTGCGCTGCATGTAGGTGAGCGCGACGCCGCCGCCGCCGCCCGGCTTGTTGACGACGGGCATCGCCTTTTTGATGATGCCCTTCTCGGTGAGCACCTTCGCCGCCATCCGCATGGTGGTGTCCCAACCGCCGCCGGGGCCCGCGGGCGCGATGCATTCGAAGTTCTTGCTGGGATACTCGGCCGCGAACGCCGTGCCGCCGACGGCGATGATCGCCGCTGTGAGCAACAGGAAAACAACTTTACGCATGGAGATTCTCCTTTCGCAATCGACTGTTTCTTCCTGCTCCGCGTTGGTGCCGGAGCGCCCGGAGCGCGTCATGCCGATTCGGACTTGGACCCGGTTTCACCCCCATCCGCTTCGATGCCGTCGAAATATGCCTCCAAGGCGTGCTGTATATGTTCCCGCGTCCGCTCGACCGCGAGCGCCGGATCTCTGCGCCGGATCGCGTCGAGCAGCGCGCGGTGTTCCCTCTGGGCCGCCTCCCGCCGCGCCTTGCCGCGCAGCGAAACCCGCCGGAAGCGCGAGATCTGCTCGCGCAGCGACTCGATCAGCCGGACCAGCGTGGGCATGCGGGAGGCCCGGTTGAACGCCTCGGAGAAGTTGCGATGGGCGTCGAATCGCTCCTCGGGCGTCGCGTTCGGGTCCGCGCCGATCCGCTCCATCTCGTCGGCGAGAACCTCCAGTTCCGCGATATCCTCGTCCGTCGCGTTTATCGCCGCGTACTCCGCCGCCAGGCTCTCCAGGGCCATGCGGATCATGTAGGTCTCGCGGATTTCCTCGTCGGAATAGCGCTTGGCCACGAGCCCCTGGCGCGGCAGGGCCACCAGGTGTCCCTCGGATTCGAGGCGTTTGAGCGCTTCGCGTACGGGCGTCCGGCTGACTTGCAGGCGTTTGGCGAGGTCGTGCTCCACCAGCCGCCCGCCGTCGTCGAACGCGCCGGAGAGCACGGCCCGCTTCAGCTGCTCGTATACAACCTCGCGAATGGATTGGACCGGGGCCACTGCGTGAAGATCGCGCACGATGTCGTCCTCCTGTGTCCGGTATTCGGTATACCGTGTTCGGTATGCCGATAATAGGAACGAATCGCCGAACTGTCAAGGTGATTGGACGTATATTCATAAAAAAAGCGGAAATGAACATAAGGGAGGATGCGGAGAAAAAAGAGCGATATATGCCTATTTGAGGCACGGAGAATAAAAAAGGGGCGGCCCTTATCGAGCCCACCCCTCGCGAAGATCGTGCATATATCCGGTATTACTTTTCGATCTCTTGCAGAAATGCTTTTTCGAAACGCTCCTGCGCCGTTTCCTCGCGCATGGCATTCAGGCAGGAATAGTCGGTCATGTCGAGGGTGATGGGGGTGACGGCGACGTAGCCCGCCGCCACGGCGGTGACGTCCGCCCCTTCGCCCATGCAGTCGCGGATCTTGCCGGAGATCCAGTAGCAGTCGTTGCCCCTGGGGTCGCGCGTGGCGGTGAACTTGTCCGTGTAGCGGCGTTCGCCCATGCGCGTTACGCGGAAGCCTTTGAGCTTTTCCGGGGGGAGGTTGGGCACGTTGACGTTCCAGAGGGCGGGCTTCTTCCGGTCGAGCGGGAGGAGTTCGAGGACGGCCAGGGCGGCGCGGGCGGCCGTTTCATTGTGGCGGATCGTCTCGCCGTCCTCCAGGCAGAGGGAGACGGCCACGGACGGCCTGTCCAGCAGGACGCCCTCCATGGCGGCGCAGACGGTGCCGGAGTAGGTGACGTCGTCGCCGAGATTCGGCCCCTGATTGATGCCGGAGACGACGCAGTCGGCGGCGGGATACAGCAGGTCCGCGCCGAGCGAGACGCAGTCCGTCGGCGTCCCGTCGCAGGCCAGCACGGGGATACCTTGCGGGTACGGCGCGTCGGCCAGCGGCTTGGCCCGCAACGGCCGGTCGACGGTGATGGCGTGCCCCATG
>DAIRUD010000039.1:0-10853 GCA_036803565.1 Synergistaceae bacterium
CCGTGCCGCGGCGCGAGAGAAACACGAATCGGCAATGAAGAAATCAATCCTGTTTGCGTGAAAGGCCGTCGCTCTATGCCGCTCCGAGGGAGCCATCCGCGATGCCTGGCGCGCGGAGGTCCCGGATCGTCGTACTAGAACGAGAAGAAGGACATTTCCTCCTCGAAACGGACGTGTTCCGGAAAGCGCGTGGTTTCCAAGCGCTGGATCTTCGGCATGGGCACCACGACGATGCCGGAGGTGCGGTCCAGGAAATAGTTCTTGGCGTCCTCCTCCTGGTCGTAGCCGATCACCGTGTCGGGCGGGATGATGTTGTGCGAGTCGACGATCGTGCGCCGCAGGCGGCAGTTCTCCCCGATCACGACGCCCTGCCCGATGATGCACTCGTCGAGCTCCGCACCCGGGTTGATGACGCAGTGTCGGGAGAGCACGCAGCGGCGTACGGCGGCTCCCAGAACCTGGCTGGCCTCGGCCCGCAGGCAGCCCTCGACGGAGGCTCCCTTCCCGTTGCTGGAGTAGGTGAAACCGGGGGGGTCCGAAAAGGACACCGTCCGCACCGGCCACTGTGCGTTGAAGAGCGTGAGGTCGGAAGGGTGCCGCAACAGGTCCATGTGGGCTTCCCAGTAGGCTTTCAGCGTCCCGACGTCCCGCCAGTAGGGGCGGTCGTCCCCCGGTATGACGTTGGTCGAGAAGTCGTAGGCCATGACCTTGCATTTCCTGTGGGCGTAGGGGAGGATATCGCGGCCGAAATCATGGGTGCTGAGCGGATTCGCGTTGTCCTCCATGATCGCCTCCTCGAGGATCTTGCGCGAGAAGATGTAATTGCCCATGGAGGCGTAGCTGAAACCCGGGCTGGATTTGATCTCGGGCGGAAAGTCGGGCTTCTCGACGAAGTCGTCCACCACCCCGTGTTCGTCCGCCGAGATACAGCCGAACTGCGACGCTTCGCTCACCGGGACGCGGTTTGCCGCGACGGTGATGTCCGCCCCGTTTTCGACGTGATAGCGCAGCATCTGGTCGATGTCCATCTTGTAGATGTGGTCCGCCGCGAAGATGCAGACGATGTCCGCGTTGAACATGGTGACGAGGTGGAGGTTCTGGTAGATGGCGTCGGCCGTCCCCTCGTACCAGCGCTCGCCCGTCCACATCTGCGCCGGGGCGACGTTGACGAAATAGCTCCTGCCCCGCAGCGCCGGGCCGAACTGCCAGCCCTGGGTGATATGCTCCTGCAGGGGCTGGCTCTTGAACTGGGTCAAACAGTAGATGGAGTAGATGCCGCTGTTCACGAGATTGGAGAGGGCGAAATCGATGATGCGGTACTTCGCGGCGAACGGGACCGCCGGTTTGGCGCGATAACGCGTGAGGGGCATGAGCCGCTCCCCCTTGCCGCCGGCGAGAACCATCGCGAGGACGCGGCCGTATCTTCCTTGTATCATCCCGACTCCTCCTTCTTAAACTTGATCCGTAAACCCGAAAACCGAAAACGTTGCATGCGCGACGCGAACGAATCGCAGGGCGCCCCTCCCCTTTCGCGGGGCAACCGGCCTGTTGCGTCCGATCTGCGAGAAACGCGGTATCGTCGGGTGTTGTGAGACGCGGATCGCCCGCCGTTTCCCGCCCAACGCGGCATAACCCCGCCGCAGCGGCGTCGCGTCGGAACTGAATGTGTACATGAGGTTGAACGATGCGCCATAGCGCTGAAGCAGTTGAAATGTACCTTCAAACCGAAACCTCTTGACCCATGTTTCGGACCGTTTTTTCTCGGTAGAAATGCCGATTTTCGCAGGGCGGCGTGTTCCTGTTCGCGGGGTTTCGCCCCGTCGCCTGACGGGAGGTTGTATCCCCCACACGACCGTTTGCCGATACGACATTTCGGTGTTTGGTTGTTTAGGCTGTAAAATCCCCGCTCGTCAGGTTTCGATACAGGTTTTCGTACGCATCGGAAGAGGCGTCCCAGGAAAAATCGGCCTGCATGCAGTTGGCGACGATTTTCTCCCAGCGCGGCTTGTCGCCGTACGCCTCGATCGACCTGTACATCGCCTGGAGCAGCTCGTCCGTCGCGTACTCGCTGAACAGGAATCCGGTGCCGTCCGCCGAGGCGTCGAAGTCGATCACGGTGTCGGCGAGGCCGCCCGTGTTGCGGACGACCGGGACGGTGCCGTAGGCCATGGCGATCATCTGGGAGAGCCCGCACGGCTCGAAGAGGGAGGGCATGGCGAGGATGTCCGCGCCCGCGTAGATCAGGTGCGCCATCTCCTCGCTGAAACCCGTGTAGCACCAGAAGTAATCGGGGTACGAGCGGCGGAACTGCTGTGCCCAGTCCTCGTATTGCGGCAGCCCCGAACCGATGACCACGGCCTTGCAGTTGTCGACCAGGAGCCAGTCCAGCGCCGTGAAGAGGATGTCGACGCCCTTCTGCTGTACGAGGCGGCCAATGAATGCGACGAGGGGTTTCCCGTCGTCCCGCCAACCGCACATCTCGATCAGTTTCTTCCGGCACGCGGCTTTTCCCGCCATGTCGCCCGGTCCGTAATTTTCCGGGAGCAGGGTGTCGGTGCGCGGGTTCCAGACCTCGTAGTCGATGCCGTTGAGGATGCCGCTCAGCTTCGCGCGCAGTTTCGTGAAGACGCCGTCGAGGCCGAAACCGCCGTCCGTCGTCTGGATGTCCCAGGAGAAGCGCGGGCTGACCGTCGTGATCGCGTCGGCGACGATCGCCCCGCCCTTGAGGATGTTCGCCTCTCCGTAGTACTCCATGCCCTCGATCGAGAAGGCCTCCTTGGCCAGGCCCCAGGAGAGCAGCATGGAGGGGTCGACGATGCCCTGATGCGCCGGGTTGTGGATCGTCAGGACGACGTCATAGGCCGCGCGCATCGTGCGGTAGTGCCTGTGCCAGCGGAGCGCGACGGGAAGGATGGCCGCGGTCCAGTCGTGCACGTGGAGGATATCCGGGTTCCAGCCGCAGACGCCGGGAAGCTCGAGCGCCGCCAGCGAGTGGAAGACGAAGGGCATGACCGACGCCTGCGACATCGCGTCGGGGTAGATATCCGGGTTGTCGAACAGCTCCGGTTGCTCCAAAAGGTAGATCGTCAGGCCGTCGGCGTCGACCTCGAGGATGTCGGCACTGTAAACCCGCCAGTCCAGCGCGATGTGGATGCGCTCGGGCAAACGCCTGCAGGGAAAGCCGGACGATTCGACGTGTTCCATCACGCCGGGCCAGGCGGGCAGCAATACGCGCACATCCAGCTTCTGGCGGCGCTGCGCTTTCGGCAACGCGCCCAGTACGTCGCCCAATCCGCCCTGTTTCGCGAAGGGCGCCATCTCGGGTGTGACGTGCAGTACCTTCCGTCCCTGTTCGTTCGACATATACAGGCCTCCTATGACATATCCGACTTTGCCTCGCGGGGCGTCGCCCCGCACTCCGCCAAGGGAACGGGCTCCCTTGAATCTTTTTTAATCTTTTTTCCGAAGCGGCACCGCCCCGCTCAGTGTCCGCGGAAGACGGTCTTGAACGCCTTCTCGCAGTACTCCTTCACGACGCGGTGCGTGTTGAAGTAGCTGGCGTTCAGCGCGATGGTGTTCTTCATCATCGACACCCACTTGTGGCGGTCGTTGTAATAGGTCGGGATGACCTTGTCCTCCAGTTTATTATACAGGTCGCGCGCGTCCTGCGTGTCGTCGTAGTCCAGCAGGTCGGCCTCCTGAGGCTCCGGGCCGATCGACCAGCCGGTCGTATCCTCCACCCAGCCCTCGATCCACCACCCGTCCAGCACCGAAAGGTTGAGGACGCCGTTGTGCACGCATTTCATCCCGCTGGTTCCCGACGCCTCGCGCGGCCGTATCGGCGTGTTGAGCCATACGTCCACCCCCGCCGTCAGGACCTGCGCGAGTTCCATGTTGTAGTTTTCCAGGAAGAGGATGGGCAAGACGCTGCCGATCTCCTCCGCCATCTCGATGATTTTCTTGATGATCTCCTTCGCGGGCTTGTCGTGCGGGTGCGCCTTCCCGGCGAAGATGAACTGAACCTGGCCGGAGGCGACGTCCAGCAGGCGCTTGACGTCCGAGAAGAGGAGGTCGGCCCGCTTGTACGTCGCGGCGCGGCGGGCGAAGCCGATCGTCAGGATGTCGGGGTCGAGTTCCTGCCCCGTCTCCTCCAGGACCCGCGCGAAGAGGCGCATCTTCGCCGCCTGGTGCGCCTTCCAGACCTCCTCGTCCGGCAGTTGCAGGGCCAGGATCAGGCGGCTGGGATCGTTCCTCCAGGCGGGGATGTGCTTGTCGTAGAGCTTGGCGAACCCCGGACACGTCCAGGTGAGGGAGTGTACCCCGTTGGTGACGTAGTCGACGTTGCTCGTCTCGAACATCTTGCGGCTGACCTCGGCGTGCTTTCTGGAGACGGCGTTGACGTAGCGGCTGAAGTGCAGCCCCAGATCCGTCATCGAGACGCCGCTGCCGCCGAGCATGCGGCGCAGGCGCGAGCCGTTCTCCTCCCCCACCACGGAGCCGACCAGGTCGTAGGGGAAATAATCGTGTCCCGCCGGGACCGGCGTATGCGTCGTGAAGACGACGTCGTCGCGCACCTTGCTGAAGTCCTCGTAGCCGAGCTCGCGCGTCAGCTCGAGGGTGATGAATCCGGCGTGTCCTTCGTTGAGGTGATAGGTTTTGATGTTGTTGTAGCCCATGTCGCGCAGCAGGCGCAGGCCGGCCACGCCGAGGATCATCTCCTGGCAGAGGCGGTAACGGTTGTCGCCCCCGTAGAGCTCCCAGGTCAGGCTCCGGTCGGCCGGGGCGTTGCCGTCCATGTCCGTGTCGAGGAAATAGATCGGCAACGGGTAGCCGGACTCGCCCATGTAGATGTAGCCCCAGGCGCGGACCTGCACGTCGCGCTCCTCGATGCGGATGCTGACACGGTTGTTGAGCGGGGTCAGCAGTTTTTCCGGTTCCCACTCCACCGGTTTTTCGACCTGTTCCCCCTCCGGGGTCAGCTCCTGGCGGAAATAGCCCTTTCGATACAGCAGCGTCACGCCGACCATGGGAACGCCCAGGTCCGCGGCGCTCTTGAGGATGTCCCCGGCCAGGATGCCCAATCCGCCGGAATAGGTCGGCAAATCCTGCGAAATGCCGATCTCCATCGAAAAATACGCGATAGTACGGAAGATCGGGTTCTTTTCGAACGTGCCCAACAGGGATGCGCTGATATTTTCACCGTATGTGAGTACCGACATCTTCCAACCCCCTATTTGCGATCATACGCCGCGTCCATGTCGCGTTTCCTCAACCTCTGGGGTCGGGTATCGCGAACCCGAGGGCGTTCGCCATTGTGAGGAGCCCCACACCGGGAGCCGCTGCGCCCTCCTCCAGTATAGCCCATATTTCGTTCTGCAACCCCCACGGATCGATGCCGACGCCGAACGTTTTCGCGCGTTCCCAGCGCGCCAGCAGCCATTCCCAGGTATGCGTCTCGTTGTCGCTCTGCGTCGAGCGAAATCGCTTGCGAAATGCTTCTTCCAGCTTCGGTGCGAGGATCGATGTCTCGGGCGCGATGCCGAGGTCCGCCGCTTCCTCGAGCAGAACCTCCAGCTCGGAGCCGGATTCCAGAAGGGCCAGCGCGTCCTCCGTGGCCTCCGCGATATCCTCGATGCGGTGCCGGTAGACGAGGTTGGCGGCGGCCTGCAAGAACTGCGGCGGGGGGACGTCCATGGCGTGGAGCTGGACCATCAGGCGGCGGTTGTCCTCCAGCAGCCCCTCCGCGTGGTCGAGCTGGCAGCGATCCGCGTCCTTCGTCCGCTCCGCCGCGATGCGCTCCTTGTCGTCCAGCGTAACGTCCGTGAAGTGCCACTGGCCGACCTCGAAGGTCTCGTCGATATATTTCACCGCCGAGATGAGGTCGGAGACGTAGAATTTTCGGCGGATTTCGGTTTTGTCCGGCGGGGTTCTCTCCGTGAGACGGCAGACGTCGTCGAGGCCGCCCGAGGAGATGCACGCCGCCGCGCCCTTCCAGGTGTCCAGCGTCCTCTCGTCCATCACCTTGAGGTCGGCGATGGTCAGGTCGAAGCCGGCGGAAGCGTACTCCCGCGCGTCGGAGCGGATCCGGTAGGCGTAGTAGCGCTTCTTTCGCGCCATCAGCATCGAGGACGCCGCGATGTCGCGGATGGAACGCCTTCTGGGCAGGACGGTTTTTTGCGCCACGTCGAACCCCGTGGCGAAATCCTGGCGATTTCCCCGTGCCTTGCGGAGATCGTTCAGGAAATCGTCCTGGAGCTGCGTCGCCGATGTGCGCTCCATCATCTCCGCGGCGCGGACGGCGTACCCGAGCACCTGTTGCGTCTCGATGCCGGAAATGTCGTTGAAAAACCATCCGCAGGAGGTATACATGAACATGCGCATACGCTGCGCTTCGATTAAGGTCAGCGCCTTTGCGGCGTCTCCCGCGGCGAGGTCGCCGCAGCGGGCATGGAGAAAGGCCAGCTTGCGCTCCTTGAGGTCCTTCGTGCCCTCCTCCCCGCCGGGCCTTGTCTGATAAAGCGAGACGGTTTCGTCCCGCAGCTTCCACGGGGCGTCGCAGTAGGCGCGCATCTCTTTTTCGTAGATTTCGTCGATACGGTCGCGCAGGCAGTCCAACGCCTGCCGCAAGGGTGCGCGCCAGGCCTGGTGCCAGCCGGGTTCGCCGCCGGTGTGGCAGCCGCAGTCGCTGCGCCAGCGCTCGACCCCGTGCGCGCAGGACCAGGAGGTGTTCTCGGCGACGCGGCATCTCCAGGCCGGGGGATAGTGGTCCAGAAAGGCGGGAATATTGGTCAGCATCATGTCCGGGGAGTCGGAAATGCGTTGGGTCGCCCGCGCCAGCGCCATCTCGCCGTAGCGATGGTGATGCCCGTAAGTTTCGCCGTCCGTGGCGATGGTCAGCAACGCCGGCCCCTCCGCCCCGTCGAGTTGCCGCATCAGCGCCTCGGCGAAGGTGTCGCCGTTGTCGAGAAGGCCGCCGAAGGCGATATCGTGCGCGATCGCCCCATAATAAAAGACGACGCAGATCGTCGCGCCGGACGGAAGCTCGGCGAGGTAGGGCCGCCTCGTGTCCATGCCCGTACCGCCCGGCGTCTCCTTCCAGCCGCCGTCCGGCGGTTTCACCGCGGCGCACTGGTGCGGTGCCAGGATGGTAAACTCGACGCCGCAGGCGGCGAGGGTCTCCAGGCTGCGGTTGTCGACGGCCGTTTCCGGCAGCCACATGCCCCGCGGACGACGCCCGAATCTGTGGATAAAATCGGAAATGCCCCAGAGCACCTGCGTGCGGATATCGCGCTCTTCCGAAAGGGGCAGGATGGTGTGATTATAGGATTGCGCGATGGCGTTGCCCTGGCCCGTTCCCTCGATCGCGTCCCTGTCGGCGCGGAGGACGGCGTCCGCGAGAGCCTGGTCGTGTGTCGCAATCCAACCGTGCAGGGTCGGCCCGATGTTGAAGCTCATCTGTCGGTAATTGTTCGTGATGCTGACGATACGCCCCCTGGCGTCCACGAGGCGCGCGGCTGCGTTCGGGCGGTAACACTCCGCGTGGACACGGGCGTTCCAGTCGTGCTGCGGCGCGGCGGAGGCGTCCTTGAGCACCGCATCGAGCCACGGATCCTCGCGCGGAGGCTGGTACAGGTGCGAATGGATGCAGATTCCACGCGTTGTTTGCATGTGCCGTCACCTCCTTAGAGGTCCATTATAGGTCAGTGTATCACCGCGCGGTATGTCGAAACTACAGTTCTTTCAACTTGAACGGCTTTTGTTTTTCATGGATAATGGCACGATGAAAAGTTCCGGAAAGGGGGCTTCGTGTCGCCATGCTGGAGGACCTCTCGCAGCACGTGTTGGATATCGCCGAAAACAGCGTCGCCGCCGGTGCGCGCAATGTCGTCGTGGAGATCCGCGAGGACGTTCCCCGCAACCTTCTGGCGATGTGCGTGGAGGACGACGGCCGCGGCATGTCGCCGGACTTCCTGGCCCGCGTGACCGACCCCTTCACCACGAGCAGGACGGAGCGGCGGGTCGGGATGGGCCTCCCCTTCCTCAAGCAGTCCGCCGAACTCTGCGGCGGCAGCTTCGATATCCGCTCGGAGGTCGGCAAGGGCACGCGGACGGAGGCGGTTTTCCTGTACGACAGCATCGACCGCCCGCCGTTGGGGAACATGCCGGAGACGGTCATGGCGCTCTTTATGGGACACCCGGAGATCGACTGGACCTATCGCCACGTTTGCGGGGCGGAGGAATTCGTCCTGACGACCGCCGAGCTGTTGGACGTTCTGGAGGATCGCGAATTGTTGCGGAGCGTCGACGTCGGCCTGTGGATCCGCGACCAGGTTGCGGGCGCGCTGGCCGAGCTGCGCTGGGAAGCGCCGGAAGGGTGAGCGGAGCCGACGCTTGCTTTTTCCGGCGAAGGCGCATTATAATGGTGTCGGGAAAAATTCCTGCGGTGTGCGTGTAACGGGAAATGTCTTGAGCCAACGTTCTAACCCCGCGGGGAATTGCTCCGATCCGGTGGACGCGGCTTTGTGCTGCCCAAGCTAAGGTTCGGGATTCCCCTTCCTTTTCAGGAGCGGGTCAAGACACTCCGTTCACGGCACCGCGGGTATTTCTCGCAGTTCAGTTATACAATTCGAGCGTTTCGGGTGCGGCGGCGTTTCTCCGCCGTTCTTTTTCGTGCGGACCGCGAGGACGCGTCGGCCGTATCCGGATTTGGTTTGTTTATCGGACGAATACAAAGCGCGGCTTTGCCGCAGACACGCTTACTTTTCCGAACAGGAGGAGGTAGAAGATGTCCTTCGCACCCCCTTTCTGGACGCCATCCCAAGCGGATGCCATCCTCTTCGACTGGGACGGCGTCATCGCCGATACCCATCTGGATTTCAACGGTGTTCGCCAGCGCTTCTACGGCGGCCGCCGCGCCATGCTGATCGAGGACGCCCATGCCCTTCCCGCGGACGAGCGGGAGGCCTTGATGCGTGAATTGGAGCGTCTCGAAATGGAGGGCGCGGCCGTGGCGGAGCCGGTTCCGGGGATCGGAAATATTTTAAAATGGGTCGAGACCCAGGGCATACCCTGGGCGGTCGTCTCCCGCAACTGCCGCGCCTCGATCGTCGCCGCGGCCGAGCGGATCGGGGTCGCCCTTCCGCCGATCGTCCGTACGCGCGACGACGAGGGGGCGCTGAAGCCCGACCCGCGCGCCCTGACCGAGACGTGCGCCGCGCTGGGGGTGGAGCCCGCGCAGACGCTCTTCGTCGGGGACTTTATCTACGACATGATCGGCGCGCGACGGGCGGGCATGCGCGGTGTGCTCGTGCGCCGCACCGTGGAGCCGGAGTGGGAGCCGTGGCTGGAGAGCTCGTTTTCCTCGATGAGCAGCCTCTACAAGGAGCTGCTGTTGCCCTCGCAGATGATCCCGTGGGAGTATCAGGAGACGGAGCGCCGCCTAGGGAAGCGGTATCTGGAGACGGCGTCCGCCGCCTCTCTGCTCGTGCGCCTGGACGCCGCCCCGAGCCTCGACGCGTGGCTTACGCATGCGGCATCGCTGGGTGTCGTGGAATTCTACGTGCCCACGGAGTCCTTCACGCCGACCTGCTGGAAGCACAGCCCCTCCATGGATCCCTCTTATATGGGCCGCGATTCGCTGGAGGTGGTCGCCGACTTTTTGCGGCTTCGCTTTCCCTTCGCCCACGCGCTCCCCGTCTCGGAGGATATGGAAATCCGCCCCGCCCCGAAAAACGCGGGCGAGCTGGAGGCGTTTCTGCCCTTTGCGCGGAAGGTCGAGGAGAGGATCCTGTATGCTCCCGGGGGGCGCACGCCTCCGGACCGAAAGACGCCGGAGGCGTAGCGAAGAAGCGCAACCCCGGCTTTTCCCGTAAAATTTCAATCATTTTTCGTTTTAGCCGTCGGCGCCTTTCTCCAGAAGGTCTTTCCCGCTTTTGGGACGTAACGCGCGCATCGAGAGGAGCGCGAGGGTACCGATTACGGCGCCGGGAACGCTGCTGAGGGCGAAGGCGACGGACAGGGCCAGAAAGCCCATCTGCGCGTTTCCGGCGGCCGCCAGCAGCAGGCTTGCGACCCATGCGCCGAGCAGGGACGTCGCCAAGGGCTCCGCACATGCGGCGAGATATTTCCGGTTATCCGGAAGCGCGGCGGCGGCGAGCCCGACCGCCAGCGCGCCGAAAAGGCTGCCGGGATAGGCCAGGAGCGACCCGGTGCCGAGGGCGTTGCGCAGGAAGCTGGAGGTGAGGGCCGCGCCCATCGCCCACCAGGGACCGAGCATCACCCCGGCGAGGACGTTCACCGCGTGCTGGAAGGGGAAGCAGCGCGACGGCCCGACGGGGATGGAGAAAACCGACAGCAGTACGGCCATGGCCGCGAACATCGCCGCCAGCACGATTTTACGAAGCCTGCCGCGCTCCCTTCGCGTTTCGTCGATCTCGATCAATCCGATAACCTCCTTCGGAATTCAGGAAATTTTATATTTTTTACCAGATGAAACAGGTAAAAATCGAAAGCAGTTCCACGAATCGGCTCACAGCCCAATCCCCTATTCGCGCTCTCAATAATATCGATCGCTACTCGGCATTTCTCATCATGCGGGACGCCTCGCCGGCGATGCCCGGCCCGTCGCCTCCGCAGAGCGCATCCCCCATCGCCACGCCGGAGATCCCCCGATTTGCGAGCTGTGCCAGGTTTTCCGCGCCGATCCCCCCGATCGCCAAAACCGGGATGCCGACGGCGGCGGCAACCGCTTCGATCCCCTCGGGGCCGATCCGTACCGTATCCGATTTGGTGCGGCTGGCGAACGCCGCCCCGCTGCCCACATAGTCCGCGCCGTCCCGTTCCGCCGCCAGGGC
>DAIRUD010000040.1:0-10717 GCA_036803565.1 Synergistaceae bacterium
TTTTCGCGGCGCGAAAAGCGATTTGCGGATCAGGGGTGCAGGGGACGGTGTCCCCTGCCGGGGTGTGGGGCGGAGCCCCGCGACTTTGACTTACCGAAAAGGAGGAAGAACATATGAGCAATATCGGGAAAGTGGTGACGCTGCGGGAGGTGGCTGTGGCCGCCGCCGGGGCGAGGAGCGCGACGGTGGATATCGTCGAGATGATGAACAAGGCGTGTCCGCTGTTGGACGACATGCACTTCCAGAACGGCAACCTGCCGACGGGGCACCTGTTCAAGGTGCGGGCGTCGCTGCCGGGCGTGTATTGGCGCAGGTTGAACGAGGGCGTCAAGGCGACGCGCAGCACGGTGACGCAGGTCACCGAGACGTGCGGCATGCTGGAGGCGGTGAGCGATCTCGACGCCAAGGAGGTCGACCTGGCGGACGACCGGTCGCTGTTCCGTTTGCAGGAGAGCTACGCGTTCATCGAGGCGATGACGCAGGAGTTCTCCAACGCGGTGTGGTACGGCGACGAGGGCGTGAAGCCGGAGGCCATCACGGGGCTGGCCAAGCGCTTCAGCAGCCTCACCGGGCCGGTGTCGAGCCAGATCATCGACGCGGGCGGCACGGCCAACGCCAACGCGTCGATCTGGCTGGTGGTCTGGAGCCCGCTGACGACGTTCGGCATCGTGCCCAAGAACTCGCGCGCGGGCCTGATCCACGATGCGTCGGAGAAGATCGACATCACCGACTTCGAGAACCAGGGGACGTACAAGGGTTACCGCGACCGCTTCCAGTGGGACGTCGGGCTCTGCCTGCGCGACCATCGCTACGTCGGACGCATCGCCAACATCGACGTGGACAAGCTGGATACCTTCGGGACGGCGAGCGACCAGGCGGCGGACCTGATCGGCCTGATGAACCGCATCACCAACCGCATCCAGAACCTGACCATGGGACGCGCGGTCTTCTACATGAACCGCCGCGTCAAGGAGGCCTGGGAGAACCAGCTGCTCAAGAGCCAGTACATTCAGCACACGGTGGACACGGCCACTGGCAAGTGGCAGGAGAGCTACAAGATGATCCCCATCAAGGTGGACGACTCCCTGCTGGAGACCGAAGAGAGGGTGGTGTAACGATGATTCTCGACAAAAACCTGACGTTCATGCAGGCGGGCGACGCCGCCGCCGCGACGACCAAGGCGATCCCCCTGGGGGCCGCCGACATGACCGGCGACACGACGGGCATGGGGCCGTACTCCGGCCTCTTCCTGCACGTGGCGGCCGTGGCGGCGACGACCTACGGGACTCCGTTGGTCGTCACGCTCCAAACCTGCGACACCGAGGCCGGGACCTTCGAGGACGTGCAGTCCTACGGCGGCGTCTCGGCCACGACGGCGGGGCAGCCCATCGTCAAGGCTCCGGTGCCGTTCGACGTCAAGAACTGGGTGCGGCTGAAGTTCTCCGAGGCGGTGACGGTCAACGCGCACCTCGCCGCCGACGTGCGCAAGCCGTACAAGCGCAAGCCCTGATGGCGCGGGCGCGCTGCGTCCGGGCCTGCACGTTCGAGGGGCGCTTCTGGCGCGTCGGGGAGGTCTACGAGGGGGCTGTCAAGCCCCCTCTGTACTTCGAGGCGCTGGAGGATGTCGTTCAGGATGTGCCGGAGCCGGAGGAGAAGCCGAAGCGGAGCAGGAAGAAGGCGTAGGTTGGTAAAAAAATTGCGGGGACGCAGTGTGTGCCCCCGCAATTTCGGTTCTATGCGTCGGGATCGGCGATCACGATAATGGGGATGTGGTACGAATAGCCGGCGCCGTTGTATCGAAATGTTACATGAAGGTAGTTCGTTCCGGGGGAGAGGTGCAGTTCGTCCGTCGTACAAGAGGCCGGGAGGTTTTTCCATTCGGCCCGGTCGTGAAGAGAGACGCCCGCCAGATTCTTGCCCGAGGCGGTCATGCCGAGGCGGATCGCTTTGATCTCCAGCGTTTCACCCTGTTTTACGGTGAGAGTTTCTTGAAAATGGCAGCCGTAGACGAGCTGATCCGCCCATTTCTTTTTAGGGAGGAGTTTGGCGTATCCGTCCATGGGTTTGGTGGTCAGAATCGTCGCGGCCGGGTTGAGCTGGGAGGGGTCGAGCGTTCCGGCGTCGACCAGTTCGCTTCCCAGGATTAGCATGGCGAGCGAGGCGCAGCCGTCGAGGGCATTGGCGCCGATTTGTCGCACGGAGGCCATGTTGACCGAACGCAACGATGCGAGGTTGCGCAGTCCATCGGCGGGGAGCGTTTCCAATGCATCGAGTTCGAGTCCGCGAAGTCTCTCCAGGCTGTCGAAGGCACCGCTCGGAACGGTGGTTATGGAATTGAGCCCCAGTTGCGTCAATTTGCGTTGATTCGCGAGGAGGCCCTCCGGGAGTGTCGTCAGCGCGTTCAAAGACAAAGATTCCAATTCCGAAAGATTGTCCAGGGCTCCCTCTTGGATGGACGGCAGCGCGTCGAGGTAGAGGCCCCGCAAAGTAGGCAAGTGGTCGAAAGTATGTGGCGGGATCGTCGTAATTGCATTGAGGTAAAGATATTCCAGCTGGGAAAGGTTTTCTAGTTGTTGTTTCGAAAGTTCCATCAGGGCATTCAGGTAGAGTCCGGTCAATTGAGGTTGCGCTTTCAATGCGTTTTCCGGAAGTGCCGATAGGGAGTGGAGGTACAGCCATTTCAGGTTGGGAAGGCAATCCAGCGCGTTCTCCGGAAGTTTATCCAAGGAATCCAGATGAAGCGACGCCAATCGGGACAGATCACGGAACGCTCCATCGGGGATCGACTTCAGGGATTTGAGTTCGAGTTTCGTCAACTTCGTCAGGCCGTCCAATGCGCCGGTCGGCAGCGTCGTTATCGCGTTGAGTGTGAGATTATCAATACCGCCTTGTTTTTTCAACGCGTTCGCGGGAAAGGAAGTCAGCGCGTTGAGTCTCAAGGATTCCAGTCCGGCCAGGTTATCCAGCGCGTTTTCCGGGAGAGTTTCGAGGGAATCGAGGTACAGGTATCGTAAGTTGGGAACGTTGTCCAGAGCGCCCGTGGGCAGCGACGTTAGAGAGGCTAGGTTGAGAGATTTCAGATCGCCAAGGTTGTCCAGCGCGTCGGCGGGAAGATCGGTCAACGCCGGGAGGGAGAGCGATCGCAAGTCTTTCATTCGGTCCAGCGCCCCGCGCGGGAGTTCCTTGACGCCGAGCGAGAGTTCCATAAGTCGCGGAATCCTCTCAAAGAAACCTTTGGGAACTGCGGAAAGCGAATTGAGATGAAGTTCGCGAAGGTCCAGTTTGTCGAGCGCGTCCGTCTCGATCTGCTCCACCGAATAGAGGTGCAATACGCTGAGCCGAGGGTGTTTTTTTAAAGCATTTTTTGGAAGCTTTTTCAGTGAGGACAATGTGAGTTCCTGCAGTTTCGGCAAGTCATCCAAAACGCCATCGGGGAGCGCCGCCAGCGAGTCGAGCGAGAGTGTTTTCAATTCCCGTAAACCGTGGAGTGCATCGGAGCGGATGTCAGTCAACGCACGCATGCTTAGGACACGAAGTTTGGGCAATTTGTCCAACGCCCCTTTGGGGAGTTCGGTGACGGAGGAAAGATAGAGCGATTCCAATTTTTGGTTTTTATCCAATGCACCTTTCGGCAGCGATGTCAGGGAAAAGAGCAAAAGAGATTCCAATTCCGGCAGATTGTCAAAGGGGCGGTCCGGCAGCGTGGTCAGGGCGCTGAGCGTGAGGCGCTGCAGCTTCGGGAATTTGTCTAAAGCTCCTTTGGGCAGAATCGCGAGGGATTCCATTTCCAGCTCGGTCAAGTTCGGCAACTTGTCCAACGTGTCCTTCGGGTACGAAGTGAGAGACGCGAGGTGCAACCGCTGCAGGTTTTCGCATGTATCGAGGTCCCCCGGCGACAACGCCCGCAAGGAATCGAGCGAGAGGGAAGAGAGTTTCGGCAAGGAATCCAGGACGCCTTTCGGTAGGACGGTCAAGGAATCGAGGCTGAGATACGACAGATTTTTTGAGTTGGCAAACGCTCCCGGCGGCAAGCTCTTCAAGCCGTCCAGCCACGCCGTATGCAATTCCGGAAGGTTGTCCAGTTCCCCTGCGGGGATCGTTTCCAGTTTGCGCAGATTTAGATTCTTCAATCGCGTCCGTCCCGACAGAGTGCCTTTGGGGAGTATTGCTAAAGACGCCAGGTCGAGCTCCTGTAAATTTTCTAATTTATCGAGCGCGCCCTCCGGAAGCGACGGCAGGTCGCCGAGCTTGAGGTTGGTCAGCTTCTGAAGGTGATCCAACGCGCCTTCCGGGAGAATCGTCAAGCTGGTAAGCCAAAGGCGGTCCAGGTTTATGAGGTTATCCAACGCTCCCTTGGGGAATGTTTCCAAATCATAAAATGTAAGTTTGTTTAGGTTTTTTAAATTGTCCAGCGCACCCTCGGGCAGTGTGGTAATGGAGCGGAGCATCAGGTACTCCAGATTTTTCAGTTTGTCGAGTGCGCCCGGATGAAGTTCCGTCAATGTGTCGGACTGAAACTCGCGCAGCTTTGCCAATTTATCCAGCGCGCCCGCCGGGATGCGCTTTAGCCCGTCGATGTTCAATTCTTCCAGGTTTTTCAGTTTATCGAACGCTCCCGCAGGAAGCGTGTCGTTGGGAGCAGCGTATATGCGCAGCACGGTGATTTCCGAGTTTTTGGGGTTTTTTGCATTCTTTCTGGCTTTCTCGAACGCCTCTTGATATGTCTCGGATTCCCCCCAGCCTCGGTTCAATCGGATATTGAACGCCGCCGAGGCCGGTCCGCAGAACCAGGTCGTCGCAAACAAAGCAAAGACAAGGGCTGGGAGGAGGACGATTTTGATTGTCGTGTGTCCGCTCGGTTTTTTCATGAGAGAACCTCCTTGTTTTGAAGTGCGGTGTTTTGTTAGATCGGATCATACAGGATCAGGCGCGATTATCCAAATTGTTTTTTTGTACGAAAAGTTTTTTCAATTTTGAGTAGAGACAGAGGCGAATGATCCATATATAATCTGCCCGGTTTGTTCGAAATGTCGGTATTGCCGAAAGTGCACTGGTGGCGTTACCTATTTGCGTTTCGGCAGGAATTTGGGGTACGCGAGCTGCGTGCCGGGTGCGAGGTTTTGTGATCGATGGTTGGTCTGAAAAGGCGTTTGGTTTTGATTGCTGTGCTGGTGGTCGTGCCCTTGATCGTGGCGGGCGTCGCCTGGTGGCAGATGCGGGGGTTGCCCGATCGGGAGTTTTACGAGGATACGTTGCCCCTGTTGGAGGCGGCGATTTACGATGGGGTGCCCCCTACCCACGTGCCCGCCGACGTGCAGGGGGTGGTGCGCGCGCGCGAGGCGGAGGTGCGGCGGCTGATCGAGACGGTGCCGCGGCGGCAGCTCGTCGCCGATTACAACCGCGTGAAGCGGTTCCCGGCGCTGCGCTATGTGCCGTCGAGTTCGACCGCCGCGCTCGTGCTGGCGCTGTTCGCCGCCGTCGCGGGCGTTTCCGGGCTGGTCTTCCTGTCCGTGGCCGCCCGGCGCAGCATGGAGTCGCGGGATGCGCTCTATCTCTGGTTCGGTCGCGGGATGCGGCTGCTGCCGCTGATGCTGCTCGGCGTGTCGCTGCCGTTGATCCTGTCGCTGATCGGCGTCGGGATCTCCTCCGTGCTGCGGGGGTATGCCAGCGTGGCGGGCATCTCCCAGATGGATATCGCCATCGCCGTCTCGGTCGTCCTGCTGGCCGTGCTCGCCGGATCGCTGGCCTTGAAGATTCGCGCGGTGTTTCGCCGGGTTTTCGACGCCGACCCGCACGTGGTGCCGGGCACGCCGCTCTCTCCGGAGACGGCCCCGGCGGTGTGGGAGATGGCGGCGGACGTCGCCCGGCGGGGGAACCTGCCGATGCCGGAGTGCATCGCCATGGGGTTCGACGCCGGGTTCTACGTCACGCGCGGCCTGGCCCGCGACGCGACCGGCGCCGACGCGCGCACGACGCTGTACCTCTATCTGCCGTTGATGCTGGTGATGGAGGAGGACGAGCTGCGTTCCGTCGTCGCGCACGAGTTGGGACATCTGCGTAGCGCCGACCTGGAGTATCGGGAGAAGTTCAGCGTCATCTACCTCTCCGCCTACGAGACGATCCGCCTGTTGGTCGCCGACCGGGGCGGCGACGAATTTTCGCAGCTGGTGCTGACGGCGGCGGAGAAGCTGGCGCTCTTCTTCCTCGACTCCTTCCACGCCGCGGATATGCACTGGAGCCGCGAGCGCGAGCTGGCAGCGGACCGCATCGCGGCGTCCGTCGCGGGCGGCGAGGCCGCGGCGCTGGCCCTCGTGCGCACGGCGCTCTACATGCCGCATATTCAGGGTTTCTTGGAGGAATACCGCTTGCGGGGCGGTGCGGGCAATTTGCTCGCGGTCCTCGGCGAGCGGTTGGCGAAGGTCGCGCCCGCGCCGTTGGCGAGCGTATTGGAGGAGGAGCAACCCCATCCCTTCGACACGCATCCCTGCCTGCGCGAGCGGTTGGCGAACTTCGGAGCCGGGCGGGAGGCCTCGCTCGGCGAAAAAGCGGCGGCGATTCGCCCGGGGGCGCTGTTGGCGCGGCTCGGGCTGTAATGAAGCGGATCATTCTATCATGTATGGAGGTCGTGTGCGATGAGTGAGGAGATGCAGGGTATGCGCCTGAGCGAGCAGGCGGCGGCGGAGTTCGCGCAGGAATCGGCGCAGGAACGCGATGCGCGGCGGCGGGAGCTGGAGGCGATCGCGGCGCGGTTCACGGCTCCGGCGGAGTTGTTCGAAGGCGGTGCGTTCCTGATGGTCATCGCCTTCCTTTCCGGATTGCTGTTTGCGTACTACGCGGTTTTCGGGCAGCCGCCCCATGTTTTCTACAGAGTCTTCATGCTGGTTTTGGGGGCGTGGATGGTTTTCTTCTCCGTCAACAGTTTCTTGGGGAGAAACAAGCCGGTGCTGACGTTGACCCCGACCGGCCTTCTGCTTGCCGGGGCGCAGGCGGAGGTGCCCTGGGAGGGCATCGAGAGCATCGATTACCGCGCCCTCGGCTTCATCGTCAGGACCAACACCTTTCTCTCCTTTTACCTCTGTGGCGGCGTGGAGCCGCCGACGTTCGCCCGCAAGCGTTTTCGCACCAGGTATTTCAAGAGAAAGAACATGTTGCAGGTGGGTACGCTGGGCTTCCGGGGCATCGGGGAAAAGGATCTGAGCGCGATGCTGGAGGACGCCCACAACGCGGGCATCGCCCGGGCGGCGCTCGAGGAGATGCGTTGAGCGTTGCACCGAGGATAAAATAGTCGATCCATCGCGTTTCCGCTTCGGTCTTTGACCGAGGCGGTTTTTTTGTGGTTTGGGGGAGGCTTCGGCCTCCTTTTTTGTTGCCCGCTCGTTGGAAATTGTGTGCTTTGTGTTTGACAATACTTGACATTTGGAGGGATGACGGATGACGGACAAGATCGTGGTGAACCGGGCGCTGAATCTGCTGGGGGTCAACCCCATCGCGACGCTGGATGATGCGACGAAGGCGGCGCGGATTATGAAGGGGCTGTTGACCGAGACGAAGAAGGTGGTGTTGAACGAGTTTCCGTGGGCCTTCGCCATGCGCATCGAGCCGCTGGTGCCGAAGGGGGCCGGGAGCGGGGGGTATGCGTATCGCTTCGCCTATCCGGAGAAGGTCGTCAGCGGCGTGCCGGTGCGGGCGCTGGCGGTATATCGCGTGTACAGCGACACGGATTTTCGCGGCGTCGCGGAGTTTCGGGTGATCGGCGACGATATTTTGGCGAACATCGCGACGGGGAGCGTCGAGTACATCGACTACGTCGAGGACGTCTCCAAGTGGCCGGTGCAGGTCATGGAGTGCCTCGTGCATCGGCTGGCGTCGGACGCCGCCGTGCAGCTCACCGGGTCGGCGCAGCTCATGAGCGGGCTTTTGGAGAAGTACATGATGCTGGCGCGGGCCGCCAGCCAGACGTCCGTCGTCGAGGAGAACGTGCCGCCGCTGCGCGCGACGGACTATATCGACGCGCGCAGGTGAGGGGCCATGAAGGTCTATGACGCGAAGCCGTCGTTCGCCGGCGGGGAGCTGGCGCCGACGCTGCACGCGCGGGTCGATCTGGCGGCGTACTCGATCGGGGCGCGGGAGATCACCAACTTCCTCGTGTTGCCCCAGGGCGGGCTGATCAACCGGCCGGGGACGGGCCGCCTTTCCATGGAGGCGGGGTTGTCCGGCGCGCGGCTCATTCCGTTCGTCTTCAGCGAGGAGGATTCCCGCTGTCTCGTGTTTCGGCCGGACGGCGATGTGGATGTGTACGACGGAGATGTGCGCGAGGCGCAGGTGCAGGGATCGCCGTATACGAAAGAGCAGCTCCGGAGCCTCCGCTGGTTGCAGAGCGCGGACGTCGTCTACCTCTTCCATCGGGACGTGCCGGTGCGGCGTTTCGAGCGCCATGCGCCAGGGGCGTACAGGTTCAAGGATGTGGAATTTAAGGGTGGCCCGTATCAGGACATGAACACGGATTTTTTACTCGACCCGATGTCGGAACTCGATCTGTCGAAAATAGAGATGTCCATAGGGGGCGGCTCCGGGGCTGGGCAAACGTTTCTGACAAGCAGCGTGCCGTATTTTACAACGGCGCACGTGGGGTTGTTGTTCAAATTGGAATTTAAAGTTGCGGCCACCGGAGGAGACATTACGCTCAAGCATGTGCTCAATGAGCCGCCTTACGTGTCGGAGGAATTCATGCTGTTTGGCGATTCCGTAGTGGAAAGCCGGGGTTTTTGGTATGGAGATGTGGTGCTCGAACGAAAATACCCTGAAGATTCGGGGTTTACCGCCATTCAGACGTTTTCCTCGGAGGACGATCGCAACTTTAGGTATCCTTTGTCCGAAAGCATTTACGGTACGATGTATCGATTTACATTCACGACCGACACTCCGCTCGCTGTCGGGTACAGCGAACTCAGCGTTACATGGACAAGCGGGGGAGGCGTAATCGCCCGCCAGGTAAAAACTTTGTCGTTGGTCGATTCGCAGACGATGTCGGTCGAACCGAAAGACGAAATTACCAGTGCCGCCGGGCCGTCGAAGGATTGGGCGTGGGGGGCGTTCGGGTCGGGGCTGGGGTATCCGTCGCTGGGGATTTTTCATCAGGAACGGCTGGTTTTGGCGCGGGCGAAGATCGACAAGCAGACGCTGTGGATGTCGCAGCCCGCGAGTTGGCACGATTTCGGCGTCAGCATCCCCACCGAGGATTCGGACGGGATCACGGTGACGCTGTCGGCCAAGCAGGTGAACGAAATCCGCGGGCTGGCCTCGCGGTCGGATTTGCTCATCCTCACCGGCGGCGGCGAGTGGGTGGCCTCGGCGGGCAATCGCAGCGACGCCTTCACGCCGTCGTCGATCGTCATCACGCCCTCCGGCTATCGCGGGTCGGCGGACATCGAACCGCTCGACGTCGGCTCGTCGACGCTCTTCGTGCAGCGGCACGGGCGCGTTGTGCGCGGTATGGGCTACCAGCTGGACGTCGATGGCTATGCGGCGAACGAGCTGTCGATTCTCTCCGCGCACCTCTTCGACGAGACGCGGGTTGTGCGGTGGGCCTATCAGCAGGAACCGTGGTCGGTCGTCTGGGTCGTCCTGCAGAACGGCGACGTGCTCACCCTGACCATGCAGCAGGAGCATCAGGTCAACGCCTGGACACGGCAGCGGTTTCACCACCCGATCCGCGACGTCTGCTGCATCCCCGGGACCGATCAGGACGAGGTGTATTTCATCGCCGGGGACGGCGACGATGCGCGCCTGCTCCGCCTGCGCCACCGTAACGACACGGCGGCTTTTCAGCCGCACTGGTACGAGGACGAGGGGACGAACGAAGCCGAGGGAAGCCGCTACACGTCCGTCTTCGAGGGGTTGGAGTGGGAGCAGAACGTGCAGGGCACCTTGCAGGGGCGGCACAAGCACGTCCCGGCGATGCACGTGCGCGTGCTGCGCACTTGCGGTTTCAAGGGCGGAATCGTCACGGAGAACAACGTCGACGTGGACGAGGCGCGGTTCCCCGGCGAGGAGGCCCCGACGGAGAACCGGCCGCCGTTCAGCGGCGACGTGCGGCTGGAGGTGCCGGGCGGGCACGGGCGGGTCTGTCGCGTGCGGATCGAGAACGACAAACCGCACCCCGTCACGCTGCTGGGGATCTTTCCGGAGGTGAGCGTGGATGAGGAGGTCTAGCGTGCGGCCCCGGCGGGGCCGGGTGGTGCCCGCGACGGCCGATTTGTGCGAGGCGCTGATCGCCCGCGTGCCGCCGGAGGACGACGCCGACATGCGGCGCGGCTGGGGTATGTCCTCCGCCGAGGCGATCCGCAAATCGTTCGCCGCGCTCGGTCCGTCGTACATGATCCTGGCCGACGGGGAGCCGGTCGGTATCTTCGGCTGCGCGCCCGACGGCAATCTGTGGATGATGCGCGGCGAGGGCATCGAATCCGTCGCCGTCCAGTTCATCCGCCGGGCGCAGCCGTACTTCGACGCGTGGCTGGAGCTTTACGGGCACATCTACGCCTTTTTCTGGAGGGAAAACCGGAAGCTGCTGCGCTTTATGGAATGGAGCGGGTTCGCCGCGACGGACCTGGGCAACGGTTACGTGCGCTGCGACAAGCGGCGCAGGGGGTGAAAAACGGGTCGAGGTCGTGGGGCTCCGCCCACACCCCGCCAGGGGACACCTCCCCTGGACCCCTTA
>DAIRUD010000041.1:0-10608 GCA_036803565.1 Synergistaceae bacterium
GAGCATTTTCACTTCGTGGGGCTCCGCCCCACCCCCCGACAGGGGATTGCTATCCCCCGCACCCCTGCATCTTTAACATGCAAAATCCCAATGTTGATCTACTCTAGTGCGAGCGCACGATCTCCTTGACCACCATCAGGCGGCTCAGCGTGGAGCGGTCGTTCTCCTCCAACTTCATGGAGATGCTGCGGATCGCCTCGGTAAAGCTGGGGATCATCACGTGTTCGAGCGCGTTGACGCGTCTGCGCGTGCGCTCGATCTCCAGCGCCATGAGCTTGAGCCCCTTCTCGGCCGCCGCCAGCTCCACCAAACGGCGCATCACCCTGGAAAAACGCTCCAGCGCGACGTCCAGGCTGCCCGGAGAGGAGGCCAGGCCGTAACTGAGCCTGATCGTCTGCTCCGGCAGGACGAAGGTCGGCACGTTGACGCTCATCACGTTGTGATAGGCGACCTGCACATTCGTCGCACCACCGGCGGACATCAGCGACTGCTCGATCATCGAGGGCAGTGTCTGCGCGCGCGCCATCTGAAAGCTCTGATAGCAAAGCTGCAGATCGCGCTCGACATCCTCGCGCAGCGCCTTCACCTCGCGCGCCTTTTGCAGGAACTCCTTGATCAAGGCATCCTGCTTGTCCTTCAGCAGCTTGTGCCCGCGCTTCGCGACCACGACGCGCCGTTTCAGGCGCGACAGCTCCATCCGATTGGGGTTGACGTTCAATGCCTTTGCCATGCGGCAGTCCCCCTATGCCTTCGCCGGTTCTTTATCGGCGTCCACAGCCTCCGCAACCTCCTGCGCCTCGTCTTCTTTCTCGGCGAGGAGCGGCTGGAGGTATTTCTCGATGTACGCGTCGCGCACGCGCTTGAGCTCCTTGGTCGGGACGATGGTGAGCAACTCCCAGCCGAGCAGAAGCGTCTCCTCGACGGTGCGGTTTTCGTACTCACCCTGGCGAACGTACGTGTCCTCGAACATGTCGGCGAATTTGGCGAATGCCTTGTCCTCGTCGCTCAGCGCGCCGTCGCCGAGAATGACCGCCAACTCCTTCGCCTCCTTGCCCTGCGAATAGGCGGCGAAGAGCTGGTTCATCAGGTCGGCGTGGTCCTCGCGGGTCTTGCCCTTGCCGATCCCCTTGTCCTTCAGGCGGGAGAGGGAGGGCATGACGTCGACCGGCGGGTAGATGCCCTTGCGGTGCAGACTGCGGCCGAGGATGATCTGCCCCTCCGTGATGTACCCGGTGAGGTCGGGGATGGGGTGGGTCTTGTCGTCCTCGGGCATCGTCAGGATCGGGAACTGCGTGATCGATCCATCCTTGCCGCGCAGGCGACCGGCACGCTCATACATGGTCGCGAGGTCGGTGTAGAGGTAACCGGGATAGCCACGCCGCCCGGGAACCTCCTTGCGCGCGGCGGAGATTTCGCGCAGCGCTTCGCAGTAGTTGGTGAGGTCGGTCAGGATGACCAGCACGTGCATGTCGTGCTCGAAGGCCAGGTACTCCGCGCAGGTCAGCGCCAAGCGCGGCGTGGCGATCCGTTCGATGGCCGGATCGTCCGCCAGGTTGACGAACATGACCGTGCGCTCCAGCGCACCCGTCTTGCGGAAGTCCTCCATAAAGAAGGACGCCTCTTCGAAGGTGATGCCCATGGCCGCAAACACGACGGCGAACGCCGCGTGCCCGCTGATGACCGTCGCCTGGCGGGCGATCTGCGCCGCCATACGGTTATGCGGCATACCGCTGCCCGAGAAGATCGGCAGCTTTTGGCCGCGAACCAGCGGATTCATCCCGTCGATGGTGGAGATGCCCGTCTGGATGAATTCGGACGGATAGTCGCGGGAGTAAGGGTTCATCGGGTTTCCGTTGACGTCGAGGAACTGCTCCGGAATGATCTCCTCCCCGCCGTCGATCGGCGCGCCGCGGCCGTTGAAAATACGGCCGAGCATGCTCTTGGCGACCGGCATGGTCAGCACGTCGCCGAGAAAACGGATCTTCGTCGTGTCGGCGTCGATGCCGGTGCTGCCCTCGTAGACCTGCACGAGCGCGCGATCCTCGCTGATCTCGAGGACCTTGCCGCGGCGGCGCTCCCCGTTGGTCAGGCGGATCTCCGCGAGCTCGTCGTAGCGGACGTCCTCGATCTTTTCCACGACCATCAGCGGGCCGGAAAGGTTCGATACGGTACTGTATTCCTTAGGCAACATCTTCCTCACCTCCGGCCGTGAGTTTGCTCAGTTCTTCCTTGATTTTGTCCTCCAGAGTATCCAGTTTCGCCAGTTCGGATTCCTCGACGTAGCGCATGCGCGCGATTTCCTCGCGGATCGGCAGGTTGATCAGTTCGCGCAGGAGCGCGCCGCGCCCCAGTGCCTGCATCCCGAGCCGATGGAACGTCAAGATGTTGCGCATCATCTTCACCTGCTTGTCCATGGACGCGTAGGTGTCGATCTCGTGGAAGGAGTTCTGGTGCAGGAAGTCCTCGCGCAGGGACTTGGAGGTCTCCATGACCATGCGCTCCTCTTTGGAGAGCGCGTCGATACCGACGAGGCGGACGATTTCCTTCAACTGATCCTCCTCCTCGAGGAGGGACATGGCCTGGATGCGCATCTCGCTCCACTCGCCGTCGTACTCGTTGTCCCAGTACTCGCCCATCTGCTCCGCGTAAAGGGAGTAGCTGGAGAGCCAGTTGATGGCCGGGAAGTGGCGCTGGTAGGCCAACTGCGCGTCGAGACCCCAGAAGACCTTGGCCACGCGCAGCGTGTTCTGCGTGACGGGCTCGGAGAGGTCGCCGCCCGGCGGCGAGACCGCGCCGATGACGGAGACCGCGCCCTCGCGGCCGTCCTTACCGAGGCAGATGGCGCGCCCGGCGCGCTCGTAGAAGGAGGCGAGCCGCGTCCCCAGATACGCCGGGTAACCCTCTTCGCCGGGCATCTCCTCGAGGCGTCCGGACATCTCGCGCAACGCCTCCGCCCAGCGGCTCGTCGAATCCGCCATGAGGGCGACGGAGTAGCCCATGTCGCGGAAGTATTCCGCGATCGTGATTCCGGTATAGATCGACGCCTCGCGGGCGGCGACCGGCATGTTCGAAGTGTTGGCGATCAGCAGCGTGCGCTTCATCAGCGGTTGCCCGGAGCGCGGGTCCTCCAGTTCGGGGAACTCCAGGAGCACGTCGGTCATCTCGTTGCCGCGCTCGCCGCAACCGATGTAGACGACGATCTCGGCGTCCGCCCACTTCGCCAGCTGGTGCTGGATAACCGTCTTGCCCGAACCGAACGGACCGGGAACGCAGGCGGTACCGCCGCGCGCGATGGGGAAAAACGTGTCGACGACGCGCTGTCCCGTGGAGAGGGGCACCTCCGGCGGAAGCCGCCGTGCCACCGGACGCGGCGTACGCACCGGCCAGCGCGTGAGCATCGCGATTTCGTGGGTGCGCCCGTCCTTATCCTCGATCACGCAGACGGTCTCCTCGACCGTGAAGGAACCGCCCTTGATCTCCTTCACCTTGCCGGAGACGCGGGGCGGAACCATGATGCGATGTTCCACGAGGACGGTCTCCTTGACGATCCCGAGGATGTCCCCGCCCGCGACGTCCGCGCCCTTCTCGACGCGGGGTTCGAAGTCCCATTTCTTCTCCCGGCTGATCGCCGCGACCGAGATGCCGCGCGTGATATACGGGCTGTTGGCGACGGCCTCGATGCTCTCCAGCGGGCGCTGGATGCCGTCGTAGAATTGTTCGATCAGGCCGGGGCCCAGCTCGACGCTCAACGACTCGTTGGTGTCGACGACGATCTCTCCCGGCTTGATACCGGACGTTTCCTCGTAAACCTGCACGGAAGCCGTGTCGTCGCGAAGCTCGATGATCTCGCCGACGAGCCCCGCCTCCCCGACGCGGACCACGTCGAACATACTGGCCCCCAGCATGCCTTTCGCAACGACAAGCGGGCCCGATATCTTCGCGATGGTTCCCTGTATCTTCTTATCCTTGGCCACTCACATCGCCTCCATCATTCAACCTGCAACGCTCCACGCCGCGCAAACGGCTACTGGACGTTGAAAATATCCATACCGACGGCGCGCTCGGCGCTCTTGCGGATCGACTCCACACCGAATCCCAGCGAACCGGACTGGTTGGGGATCGGGATCACGCTCAAGGCTTCGCCCTCGTTCACGGCATCCGCGTCGTCCGCGAAATCCGCATAAAGCGCCTCCTCCAGAAAGAGAATCGCGTAATCGTCGCGCGCGTACTTCGCCATCAGCTGCGGAACCGAAGCGCGATTCTCCTCGGTGACGACGACCGTCTCGATCCCGATGGCCTGGAAGGGCAGAACGCTGTCGTAACTCCCCACGGCGACCATCGGCGCTTCCTTTGCCCTAGTAGCCATGGCGCAGCAGCCCCCTTACCTCGTCCCGACCGGCCTCGGAACCCTTGGAGACCAGGATCGTGCGGATGTTTTTCATCTCCGTCTCCTTGCCCCACAGATACGCCACGACGTTTTCCGGCGCGGAGGAGCTGTACTTCGCCCTTGCCACCACCGCCTGGCAATAATCGTCCAGCGTGCGCTCCAGCGAGACGATCAACGCGTCGAAATCCCCCGTATCCTGCACCGAAGCGATCGCGGCGCCGACGTCCGAATAGGAGATCAGACGCGCCCAGCTTTCGAACGGCTCCGGCAAAAGCGCGATCAGGTTCATCGGCGCCACCGTCCCGCCGTCGTGGAGAAAAGCGACGGCCTCCGCCGCGTCGAGGCCGAAGCGCTTCAGGCGCAGCAGATTCCGCAGGTTCTCCGCATCGATCCTCGCCCGAATCCAAGCCGACACGCCGGGCATGTCCAGCTTCGCCGACAGGTTCCGCAATGCGGCGAAAAGCCCCGCGTCGAGCTGCCGCTCGATTTCCACGATGTCCTTGGTCTGCTCCCACACCGTCAGGCATGCCGGGATGATCTGCGACAAACCGTAGGGCAGCAGCACGTAATCCTCGGCCTCCATGCGCAGGATCAGCTCGTCGGTGGGGATCGTCCCCAGTTTCGTCAGCAAATCCCAGCGCTTCTTTCCGCCCGACCGGGCGTTGAGCCCGCTCTTCAAAAGGACTTTCACATTGTGAAAGTCGTAAAGCAGGCGGAAAATGTCGATCAATTCCCGATCGGGGACGAACGACGCGAATTCCTCGAACGTGGCGAGAAGCTCCGCCTCCAGGGCATCGTCGTATCGCGCACCCGCATCCTCGCCCGCCATCCCTCTGGAATAACTCGATTCCGCGAGGACTTTCAAGGCCGACGGCAGGTCGGGGGCGTCGAGCAATCTCTGATACTGCGATGCATCGAAGAGGAGGGGCTCCATGGCGCGTATGCGCGCCACCGCATAGCCGTAATCCTCGCTGCGGGACATCAGATCACCCCTCTCACGCCGGGAAGAGCTGCTTTACGACTTCCGTCTCCAGCTTCTCCCGCGCCGCCTGCATCAACATCTCCCACGAGCAGTTGATGGACACCCGCCCGTGATTCAGGATAAAACCGCCGGAAAAATCCTGATCGGATGCGACGAGCTTCACCTTCGTCTTATTCGCCGCGTTAAAGGCGTCGACCCAGGCCTTGTCGATGAACTGCTCTCCCTTCGCGACCTCCAACTCCTCGCCGCCGCTCGCGACCGCCTCTTTCAAAAGGCGTTCGCAGAAGGCGAGGTACGCGTCCTTATCGAGTTTTTTCAGACGCTTGAGCGCCTCGTCGAAAACGTCGCGGATCAGCTGCCGCCTCGCGGCGAGTTGGATCTTATTGACGTCGAGGTTCGCGACGATATCGCGTCGCTTGAAAATCTCCGGACGCTCCCGTTCGAAACGCTCCTTCGCGGCATCCTCCAAACGCTTTACTTCGGCGTCCGTCTCGCGTTTGATCTGGGCGTCCTGTTCCTTTGCGCGGTCGAGAATCTTCTGCGCCTCGGCGCGCGCGTCCTGTTCGATCTTTTCCGTTATCTGAGCCAGAGACATGGTTTTCCCCCCTGTCCGGCGCTTACAACTTGATACCGTTCAACATCAGAATACTGATCAGCAGGCCGAAAATCGCATACGTCTCGCACATGGCGGGAAGGATAACCGCCTTGCCCATCTGCTCCGGACGCTTGGAGATCATCTGGATACAGGCCGCGGAGGATTTGCCCTGCCAGATCGCCGAATAATACCCAGCGATGGCGATCGGCAGGCAGGCGCAACCGATCGCCAGCCCCTGCCAGATGGTGATGGCGGTGGCACCGCCGCCTCCGAGCAACCCGACCTTCTGCATGGCGATGACCGCGACGAGCAATCCATAGATCCCCTGCGTGCCGGGAAGCGCGAGCAGGACGAGGCAGAGACCGAATTTCGACGGGTCCTCGGTCATGACGCCCGATGCGGATTCGTTCGCAATACCGATTCCCCACGCGGAGCCGGAACCGGCAAACCCCACCGCAAGCGCGGCACCGAGAACCACGAGTGCGGGACCGAGCTGACTCACCATCGTCGAGATGACACTTTCCATATCACATACGCCTCCTTCAGAATACGTTCAAGATTGAATATTTTCTTATTTTTGCGGAAAGATCGACACGATCAATCCATTGCCCTACGAAGCGCTCCCCGCATCCGGCGAATCGCTCAGTTTCACGTACTGCGTCGACATGGCCAACGGTTTGAACTCCAACCCGGCGGCGTCGTAGAACTTGCTGAAGAATTCCACGTACTGCAAGCGGAGGGAGTGGACAAACGCGCCGAGCATGTTGACGGCGATCGCAAAGAGGTGCCCGCCGACAAAAACGAGTACGGCGAGCAGACCGCCGACAAAGGGAATCCCCGTGACCAGGTTGGCGAGCAGGTTGATGACCATCGCCACCGCCGCCGAGCCCAGGCCGAGCGCCAGGAGTCTGCTGTAGCTCAGGATGTCTCCTAGATATCCGGTAACGTTGTACAAGCTCATTACGCCCGAAAAGAGTTTTCCGAAAACGTTTTTCTTATCCCGTCCCTGTGTCGCAACGAGGATCAACGCTCCGGCGCCCGCCACAGCCGCACTGGCTTTCATCGGGACGGAAATGGCACCGGTTCCGGAGATCCCGACCATGACCAATCCACAGAGAAAGACGATCCATCCGCCCTGATCGGCGAATGCCGCCACCCTGTCTCCCGCGCGCAAATTCTCCCGCATGGCCAAAACGAGGCCCACCATGATCTGGAAAAAGCCCAGCACGAGTGAGATAGCCAGCAACGTCATCGGGTCGTCCATCGGATTGAGCTTCTGCAGTTTGCCCAGGAAGCCCAACGGTTCCAAAAACGGAAAAGCCGTGATGGCGTCGCCGAACCAGGAGAAGGTAATCGCTCCGTAGATGATGGCCACCAAGTTGCCGACCATGAGAATCGTCATAAACTTGCGCAGTGTGCCCGTGACCTTCTTTTTCAGCATGATCGCCAGCAACAGGGAGGCGATGACCAAACCGTAGCCCGCGTCGCCGAAGCACATGCCGAAAAACAGGTAGAAAAACGGCGTGATGATCGTGGATGGGTCCAGCTTTCCATAGGTAGGAGTCCCGTACATCGTCGTCAGCGCCTCGAGAGGAGCCGCCCAGGAAGCGTTTTTCAGCAACGTTGGCGGCTGTTCCCCCTCCTGCGGCTGTTCGAGGACGATCTCGACCAATCCCTGATATGGCTCCACCGCCGTACGAAAGGCGGCCTCGCAAGCTTTCGGCTGCCAGAAGGAAACGAGTAGAATCTGCTCCGTCTGCTCCCCTTCGATGAGGGATTCCAACTTCATCTTGCGCAACGTCCAATAGTCGCTCCCCAGCTGGCACAACCGATAAACGTCGTTTGCCACGGCCTCGATATCCGCGGCAACCTGCTCGTCCGCAGCCCGCTGTTCGGCTTCCTCTTCGCGCAGGTGCGCAAGCTCCTCCGCCGGCGTTCCGCGCAACTGTGCCGGAACGTCCAACCGCGAAACCTGCAACTTGGAAATCGCCGCCTGCCACTCCCCCGCCTTCTGCCGTGGGAACATCAGGGAAAAAATCTGCGTCGTTTCCTTCTCGCCAACGGGCAGCGAAAAAATCTCCGCCATTTCCCCAAAGACGTCGCCGGCAGCGGTCCGAAACTCCGCAACCGACGCCATCGGCACGGCATAAAGCGCACCCGCGATGAACTCCGTACCCTTTGTGTACATTTCGAATGGATACGGCAGCGCGACCAAAGGCGCTATCTGCGATTGCAGTCCCACAACGCGGGAAATTCTGGATTTCGCGTCGGACACACGCTTTTCCAGCAGCCGAAGTTTGCCGACCGCCTCCATAATCGCTTCCTCGGACGCAGTGTGGGCGAGGCGGTCCAGCGAATACTGCGGCACGTCTCCCAAAGCCCTGGCGATACCGCTCCCTTTTTCCGTAGCGTAGGGGTCGAGAAAGCGAAGCGCGAAACGAATCTCACCCAGCAAGTCGTCGGCTTTGCGCAACTTTTCCCTGAGAGGCGCCACATCGCGTTCGTCGACCTGTTCGCGACCCTGCGGGATGAACTGGCAACAACCGAGCTCCTGCAGCTTGCCGATTACTTCGTCCGCCACGGACTTGTGCAAGGCCATGCGGACTTTTTGCATCTCAGCTATCGCCATAGGTTGACATCACCTCTTTTACCAGCCAATCCGCGACTTTTGCGGTTTTCGATTTGTTGCCCTCGTAAAATGCCTCGGCTTCCTTACGCCCCGCGGCAACGGTCGCCACGGCGGCGGTCTCGGCTTCGGCCTCCGCGGCCTTCACCTGATCCCGGAAGTAACGATGCGACCGCTGTTTAGCCTCCTTGACGGCCTGTTCCGCCGCCGTTCGCGCCGTCGCAAGCATCCTTGCGCCATCGGCTCTGGCATTGGAAACGATCTCTTTCGCCGCTGCTTCCTTGGCACGGATTTCGTCCGCCATATTCTCGGCCATCCACGCCACCCCCCTTCGGACAGAAATGTGTTTTTAGACGAAAATGTGAAAAACATAACTCGATAGTATCGATTGTATCCTTTTCGAAATAGTAAGTCAAATTCATAGCAGATTTTTACCAAAACGCAAAAAACGCAAGCCGCGGACACTTACACACCGATCAACCGAATCGCAAAACACACGCACATGAAACGGGCAACCGCATCTCCCGGTCCGTGAAGCAAATGTCGCAGGCAGGGGGCCACACAGGCCCTCCCCACAACGATCGTTCCTGCAAAACCTTCAGCAAAAGCAGTATAATACCTCTCGATGAAGAAAAGAAGGCGATATTGCGGGAAACGAAACGGGTAGCGCGACGAAACGGCAAGGACAAAACGACACTGGGAAACGACCTTGAGAAACGAGGCACGGGGGGCGCAATGCCCCGGTGGAGGGTGAGCGAAACCGACGAAGGGAAAATGCCCGAACGGCGACACGAGAACTTCGGGCCATGCGGAACCCCTCTCTCAACATGGAAAGGAAGATGGCAGTCATGCAAAAAGTATTGAGTATCGCGGGATCGGACTGCAGCGGCGGAGCCGGAATCCAGGCCGACCTGAAGACCTTTTCCGCACATGGGGTATTCGGCATGAGCGTGATCGTCTCCGTCGTGGCGGAAAACACCTCGCGCGTCATCGACATTCAGGACGTGACTCCGGACATGATCCGCAAGCAGATCGATGCGGTCTTCGAGGACATCGAGGTCGACGCCGTCAAGATCGGGATGCTCTCGACCCCGGGCTGTATGCGCGCGGTCGCGGAAAAACTACGGGAATACACGCCTCCGAACATCGTCGTCGACCCCGTGATGTACGCGAAAAACGGCGCTCCCCTCATGGAACCGTCCGCCATCTCCACGCTAATCGAGGAAATCCTGCCGCTGGCGGATCTTCTGACCCCCAACATCCCCGAGGCCGAACACATCGCCGGGCTCAAAATCGCCGACTCCGCGGATATGCGGCACGCCGCCCGGGAGATCCACGCCCTGGGGTGCCGCAACGTGCTCGTCAAAGGCGGACACGCGACCGGCAGCGCGCTCGACATCCTCTTCGACGGGCACGGCTTTCACCTGTACGACGCGGAGCGCGTCGAGACGAAAAACACGCACGGCACCGGCTGCACCTACTCCTCCGCCATCGCCTCGAACCTCGCCAACGGCCTTGCGATGCCAGCCGCGGTCGCGCGCGCGAAAGATTACGTCACGACGGCGATCCGCCACGCCCTGCCCATCGGCAAGGGACATGGGCCGACGCACCATTTTTACGACCTCTACAGAAATGGGCTGGGTACCCATGATCGAAAAGCGGGAGCGTGAGGATATCCTGACCGACGGGAGCCTACTGGCGACCGTCCGGGCAAGGCGCCCGCGCGTACACCACATCACCAATTACGTTACGGCCAACGACTGCGCGAACGCGACGCTTGCCGTCGGCGCCTCCCCCGTGATGGCGGACGCGCTCGAGGAAGCGGCCGAAGTCGCCGCCTCCGCAGCCGCGCTCGTACTCAACCTCGGCACGTTGAACCCGGCCAGGCTTCGCGCGATGCTGGCGGCGGGCAGGGCGGCCCAAACGCTCGGCGTCCCGCTCGTACTGGACCCTGTGGGCGTCGGCATTTCCTCCTTCCGAAAGCTGGCCGCTCGGGAAATTCTGGAGCGAATCGGCTG
>DAIRUD010000042.1:0-10442 GCA_036803565.1 Synergistaceae bacterium
GCCCCGGCTCGGCGAGGCGGAGATGGCGCGGAACCTCGACCGCATCGCCCGCGCGCGCGGGGTCGGGGGATCGTGCGTCGAAATCCTGTCGCGGGCGGACGACCTCGTGGAGCAGGTTGCGCGCGGCGGGGCGGGGAAGCGGGAGAAGGAGCGGCTGAACGAGCTGTTCGGCTGCGCGCGGGATATCTATCGTTGGAAGGGAGCACTGTTGAATGGATCTGCAACTGATCGGCGCCATATCTAACGCCGTCCGCACGGAGGTGGGCAAGGCCATCGTCGGGCAGGAGCGCGCGATGGACCTGATGCTGACGAGCCTGCTCTGCGGCGGGCACGTGCTGCTGGAGGGGGTGCCCGGCACGGGCAAGACCTTCCTCGTCCACGCCTTCGCGGCCTGTATGAACCTCCAGTTCGGGCGCATCCAGTTCACGCCCGACATGATGCCCGGCGACGTGCTGGGCACGAACCTCTTCAACTTCCAGACCAACGACTTCGTGCTGACGCCGGGGCCGATCTTCACGCAGATCCTGCTGGCGGACGAGATCAACCGCACGCCGCCGAAGACGCAGGCGGCGCTGCTGCAGGCGATGAACGAGCGCAGCGTCACCATCGACCGCCAGACCTACGCGCTCGGCGACGGCTTCATGGTCGTCGCCACGCAGAACCCCATCGAGCAGCAGGGCACGTACCCCCTGCCGGAGGCGCAGCTCGACCGCTTCCTCTTCAAGCTGGTCATCGGCTATCCGACGCTGGAGGAGGAGCGCGAGATCGTGCGGCGGCACGGCAGGTACTCCGCCATGCCCAAGATCGGCGATTTCGGCATCGGCGCGATGGTCGGCGAGGAGCACCTGACGGCGGCGCGGAAGCTGACCGCGCAGATCCAGCTGTCCGACCCGATGGTGGACTACATCGTCGACATCGTGCGGGGGACGCGGCAGCACCCGGCCATCGAGACGGGGGCCTCGCCGCGCGCCGCCAACATGCTGGCCGCCGCCGCGCGCGCCTACGCCGCCGTCAACGGCCGGGACTTCGCCATCCCCGACGACGTCAAGTTCCTCGCCCTGCCGCTGCTGCGGCACCGCATCGTCATGACGCCCGCAGCGGACATCGAGGGCGTTGCGCCGGACGACGCCCTGCGCGCCGTCGTGGACCAGACGCCCGTCCCGCGATGATCCAGCCCACGCGCCGGACGGCGCTGCTCTTCGCGTCGTCCGTCCCCGTCTCGCTGCTCGTCGTCTCCCTGGCGGAGTCGGTGTGGTACGCGGCCTTCTACATCCCGGTGCTGGTCCTCGCCTTCTTCGCGCTGGACCTCGCCGCCGCCCTGCCGCTCAAGCGGTTGGGCGCGGAGTGGAAGGAGCCGGTCCGCCTCTACGTGGGGCGCGCGGGGACCTTGGAGCTGCGGCTGGACGCAGGGCAATACGGGCGGGCGGTGAAGGTCGAGGCATTGCCGGAGCTGGTCGGCGACGTCGACCCGCCGCGAACGCAGGCTGCGGGCCTGGGGGGCGGACGGACCGTCGTCCTGCACCTGCCGATCGTGCCGCACCGGCGCGGGCGCGTGCGGGTGGAGGCGGTCTGGCTGCGCTGGCGGGGGCCGTTGGGCCTTGTCGAGATGCGGCGGCGCGACCCCGTCGAATGCGATATCGACGTCGTCCCCGACATCAAGGGGATCCACGACGCCGCGTTGCAGTTCTTCTCGCACGACGCAGTCTACGGCGTCAAGACCCAGAAGCTCAAGGGGGAGGGCTCGGAGTTCGAGAACCTCTGCGAGTACCAGCAGGGCATGGACAACCGCCTGATCGACTGGAAGCACTCGGCGCGCCACCGCAAGCTGCTCTGCAAGGAGTTCCGGCGCGAGCGCAACCACGAGATCCTCATGGGCTTCGACACGGGGCACCTGATGCTGGAGCCGATCGACGGCGTGCCGCGCCTCGACCACGCCATCCGCGCCGCCCTGCTGCTGGGGTGGATCTCGCTCTACGGCGGCGACCTGATCGGCGGCTGCGGGTTCGACGCCCGCTTCCGCAACTATCTCAAGCCGGGCCGGGGGATGCCGTA
This sequence comes from Synergistaceae bacterium, assembly GCA_036803565.1. Taxonomy (GTDB): domain Bacteria; phylum Synergistota; class Synergistia; order Synergistales; family Synergistaceae; genus DAIRUD01. Next base: position 2,053 of record DAIRUD010000042.1, read on the forward strand.
TTTCACCCAGTTCCAGCGCTTCGCCGCCGCGCTCGACTACCGGACGGAGGAGACGAACTTCACGCTCGGCCTGGCGGAGTTGAACGCCCGCCTGCAGCGCCGCGCGTTGGTCGTCCTCTTCACCGAGTTCGTGGACATGATCTCGGCGGAGCTGTTGATCGAGAGTTTGCAGCGCATCGCCCGCCGCCACGTCGTCATCTTCGTGACCATGCGCGATCCGCTGCTGGAGCGCCTGCGCAACGCGCCGCCGGAGGACTTCCGCAGCGCCGCCGAGGCCGTGCTGGCGGGCGATATGGAGCGCGAGCGGCGCATCGTCCTGGAGCGCGCGGCCCGTATGGGCGTGCACTGCCTCGACGTGGCCTCCGCCGTCGTCCCCGCCGCGCTCGTCAACCGTTACATCATGATCAAGCAAAGGGGGCTGCTGTAGCATGGAGCGGGCCGTTTCGGACATGCGGGAGGGCGTTCCGGACGCGGGATCGTTGGCCACGCACCTCGGCCCGGCCGCCGCGCCGAAGGCGATCGCGCTACGCAGCGCCGAATTCCGGCGCGGTCGCGAGGACGCCTGGCGCAGGCTGGAGGACATGGTGGACCGCGCCGAGCGCTCCGGGATCGGCGCGCTCACGGCGGAGGAGGTGCAGATGCTGCCCCTGCTCTATCGCGCGGCGGTTTCGTCGCTCTCCGTCGCCCGCTACATCGTCCTCGACCGCAATCTGCTCCTTTACCTGGAAAACCTCGCGTTGCGCGCCTATTTCGTCGTCTACGGGCCGCGCGCGGGCATGCTGGAGAGCCTGGGCAACTTCTTCCGCCGCGGCTTTCCGCAAGCGGTGCGGGCGATCCGCCGCCATCTCGCCGTCGCGGCGCTGCTCTTTTTCGCGGCGGCGATCGCCGGATACGTGCTGGTGCAGGCGGATATCAACAACTATCACCTCCTCATGCCGGACGGCCTGTCGCAGGGGCGGACGCCGGAGAGCACGCGGGAGGAGCTGTCCGACATCCTCTTCTCCCCCTGGCCGGGTTTTATGGAAATGTTCGTCGCCTTCGCCAACGCGCTCTTCCAGCACAACACGATGGTCGGCATCCTCTGTTTTTCGCTGGGTTTCGCCGTGGGGATCCCCACTTCGCTGGCGCTGTCGTTCAACGGGCTGACGCTGGGCGCGTTCGTCTCGCTGCACGCCTCGCGCGGCCTGGGCACGGCGTGCGTCGCCTGGCTGTCGATCCACGGCGTCACGGAGATCCTCGCCATCCTGTTGTGCGGCGCGGCGGGCTTGCTGATCGCCGAGAAGATCCTCTTCCCCGGCGAACGGACGCGAGTGGACAGCCTGATGTTCTACGGGCGCAAGGCGGCGCACGTCGTCGGCGGGACGGTCGCGCTCTTCTTCATCGCCGGGATCATCGAGGGCGGTTTTCGGCAGTTGATCAACAATACGGGGGGGCGCTTCGCCTTCGCCTCGGCGACGGCGATGTTGTGGGTGCTCTATTTCGGATTCGCCGGAAGGGAGGGCGGACGCCGTGGCGATACGCACTGACCGCGTCGGCGAATTCGTCGAGGGCGTGCGGCACAAAAAGAAGCAGCTCGTCAGTCCCGAGGGCGTGCCGCTGGAGATCCGCATCGCCAACCGGGGGGAGCGCATCGCCGCGCTCTGCCTCGATTTGTTCTTTCTGTTCGCGGCGGTCTTCGTTCTCTTTCTGATCATGGTCTTTTTTCTGTTCTCTCACTTGGAAAGATCCAGGAACACCCTGCTCTTCGGCTACTCCGTCTTCACCTTCCTGCTGTTTCTGGTGCGCAACTGTTATTTTCTGCACTTCGAACTCGCCTGGCAGGGCCGCACGCCGGGGAAGAAGATCTGCGGGCTGCGCGTCATCAACCGCGACGGCGGGGAGCTGACGCCGTCCGCCGTGATCGCCCGCAATCTGACGCGCGAGGTGGAGGTCTTCATACCGCTCGGTTTTCTCTTCAGCGCCGGCAACGATACGAGCAGCACGGAGGCGTTGTTTCTGCTCGGCTGGGTCGCCGCCTTCTCCTTTCTGCCCCTCCTCAATAAGGAACGCCTGCGCCTGGGAGATCTCATCGGCGGCACACAGGTCATCTCGATGCCGCAGCGCGCCTTGCTCGACGACCTGACGCTGCGGCCCGCCGCCTCTCCGCCCGCCCCGTCCGCCGCCGTTTCGCCCACGTCCGGCGTGCCCGCGGCGCTTCCCGAGACACCCGCGGCCTCCTCGCTCTACCGCTTCACGCACGAGCAGCTCGCCATCTACGGCGCGTTCGAGTTGCAGGTGTTGGAGGAGTTTTTGCGCAGAAAGCCCTCGCGCGAGACGGACCGCCTGTTGGAGGAGGTCTGCGGCAAGATCTGCCGCAAGATCGGCTGGACGGAAGCGGTCCCGCCGAACGACGTCCGCCGCTTCCTCAACGATTTCTACACCGCCGAGCGCGCCGACCTGGAGCGCGGCCAGCTCTTCGGCGTCCACAAGGCCGACAAGAGCACGCCCGCCGCGCCGCAGGGCGGGGACGGGTGACGACGACGAAATCTTATGGGTTGTGTTGCCCGTCCGTTCCCTGCAAATCTCGGAACTCACGGTAGCTTGTGGCGATGACGATGGATTGGCCGGCGGCGACCAGTCCTGCGAGAAACAGGGCGGGTAGGCCGAGGGGATCGAACGCGGCGAATACGCGTATCGTGATCGAAAGTATGGTGCTCTGCAATATGACGAACAGAATGTATTGCGGGAGATACAGCACAAAGAGCATGGCGGCAAATCGCAAGCGGTGATGACGCGTCAGGGCGAGGCTGCGGGAGAAGCTTCGAAGCGGACCGCTTTTCTCGATAACGCAAATGGCGGGAGCGAGAGCCAATCCCGAGATAACCAGGGGAGTGAGGACGAAATATACGATTTCATAGAATATGCTCGGTGCGGGTAAGAGTCTTCCGATAATGAGAGCAGGGACGAGACGGCAGAAGTAAAGTACGGGGTATGCCAGGATGGCGATTGTCAAAAGCGTGATGATGTGCGCTCCCCCGCCGAACAGAGCGCGTTTGAAGGAGACGGGGTCTCCGTCCGCTCTTGCGTGAACGGCATACGCCGCCGTGCCCTGGACGAAAAATGTGGAAAAAATATAGATGGTACGGGCGATGGTGGAAAAGCGTTCATCGATGAAGCGTGGCAGAAAAAGCCCCAGAAATACTTGTAATTCCAGCAACAAGTGCATCATAAAAATCACGAACAACGCCAATTCCAGATAGATGAACGGGTGTGCGGCAAACTCCCGGCAGCTTTGCCCGATAATTCTATTTCTAATTCAAATAGCCCGTAATAAATAGCGAAATATACCGCTATTACACGTATCATGAAAATTATTATGGGTGCCATGAATTAAAAACAGAATAACTTTGCCGATGCGGAATTGGTGCATCGTCGTCGACATATCGTCGCCCATTCAATTCGCCTCCTCATGAAAGTTCTTCGCCCTTCTTTTTGAAGCTGCGCTCGGGCGGAACCCAGCTGAACGTTACGTTCGTGCCGTAGGTTGGGTGTTCATTGCGAAAGAGCGCTCTAATCGAACACGTCCGCCAGCGCCTCGATGTCGGTGCCCTCTTTGGCCGTGCGCAGCTCGTAGTAGAGCACCGCGTTCGTGACGATCTGGTAGGCGGTCAGCGGCAGCGTGACGACCAGGCTGAGGAGCCCGGCGAAGGGGACGCCCCGCATGATGGCGACGGCGGTCGCGACGGCGGCGATCCGCTCGACGATCTGTTCCGGGACGAACAGGATGACGATGACGGCGAAGACCTTCATGCGGTTGCCCTCGGTCAACTCGGAACTGCGGGTGACGCTTTCGAACGCGCCTTTATTCTCCACGGCGCAGATCGGTATGGCGACGACCCACCTCGTGTATATCATGGCGATGGCGCAGAGGGCAACGACGCCCCCGAAGATCCCTCCGGGCAGTATGATGAACAAAAAGGCGACGAGGACGCTGACGAGCCCCATGAGCAAGGATGTGCCGAGGATGGAGGGGAGGCGGGCGAAACCGTAGCGGAGCGATTCGCCGAACGGTGCCGTGCGGCCGGTCGCGTTGCGGTATACCGCGTATGCGGCGGCGCCCTGCACGCACATGAAGAGTAGGTTGTGCGCGAAGGAACCGCCCGTCGAGGCCGTCGTCAGGGAGCGCAGGCCGGAACCGCGCAGGGCGAGGAGGATCACCAGCAGCGTCGGCAGGACGGCGATGAAGGCGAGGCCGAAGAACGTGCGGGGGCTGGATACGAGTATTCGCCAACTGCGGCCGAGGACCGATCCGATCGAGATGGCGGCCGTTTCCGTGGCGTTTTCGCCCTGCGGTGTGATTTGGCCGTCCATGTCAGTCGAATACCGTCGTCAACGCGTCGACGGCAATGCCCTCTTTGGAAGCGCGCAATTCGAAGTACGTCACGGCGAAGATGGTGATTTGGAGTGTCGCCACCGGGATCATCAGAAGAAGGACGGGCAGGGCGACGTAGTATATGTTGGAAAAACCGACCTGCGCGACAAATGCCTTGCAGAGCGCTTCTACGAATTTCTGCAGGATGGACAGGAGAAAAAAGATCGCGAAGATCTTGAGGCGGCAGTTCGCGGTCAACACGGCGCTGCGCGTGATGCTTTTGAAAGGGCCGAGTTTTTCCGCAGCGCAGACGGGAATGGCGACGCTCCATCGGACGAGCAGCATCAGCAGGACGAACAGGGCGATGAGCGTTCCCAGCCCCCCCAATCCGGCGATTCCGCAAAGAAGGGATGTGAGGATGAAAATCAGAACGATGGAGAGAATCATGATAAAGGCGGTCACGAAAATCATCGGCAAACGCGCCAGGCCGCCCAGAAGGGCTGCGACGAACGACGCGGAACGCCCGCTCCTGTTCTGGTGGACGGCGTGCGTAACCGCGCCCAACAGGAGCAAAAACGAGAATCCGTACACGACGAAGGCAAGGACGATGCCTGTGGAGAACGCGCGGATGCTAAGCGATGTTTTCGCGTAAAACAACAGGATCGCCACCGGCGGTAAAATGGCGAGTACGGTCAGGCCAAGGTAGACAAAGGGATTTGTCCCTAAAATTTTCCTGCTGTGCGAGAAAACCGCGCCGATGGAAAAATCGTTTTGCTCCACCTTGTTTTCCATCTTTTCGGTCATCCCTGTGGTTCCGTCCTCCATTTTCCTCACGTCCTCTCGATCGAAGAATTTGTCGAGCACAACCGGATCGGCGTTTTAAGCGTCTGTCCGGTTTTTCGCCGTTCAGTCGAACACGTTCGCCATGGTGTCGATTCCGACCCCCTCCTTCGCCGAGCGCAGGTTGAAATAGACGGCGGCGCCCACGACCGCCAGGTAGGCGGACGGCAGGAGCGTGAGGACGACGGAGAGGGCGACGGCGACGGCGGCGCTGTCGGGCGCGACCGCATTGGCGATCGCGCCCGCGGCGGCCTCCGCGATCAGCGAGGGGATGTAGGCGACGATGGCGATTCCCCACATGCGGAGGAAATGTCCCTTCGTCAGCGCCGCGCTGCGCCGCAGGCTTTCCCTCGGGCCGGCGCGCTCCACCGCGCAGGCCGGGACCGCGACGTACCAGCGGAAGAGGAGGGCGAAAAACACGACGACGCTGGCGATCGACCCGATGACCAGAAGGATCACGCCGACCGCGGCGGCGGACATGAGGGCGGCCATGAGAAACAGGCCGAGGAGGAAGGGGGCGCAGGCGAGCAGCATGCCCAGGGAGAAGAGCAGCGAGGTCCCGAGGATCGCGGGGAAGCGCGCGAAACCGTTGCGCAGGGCGTCGCCGAAGGAGACGCGGTGCCCCGTCGCCCGGCGGTAGACGGCATAGGCCACCGTCCCCTGGATCAACATGCCGAGCAGAAAACTGCCGAGCATGGTGGCGATTCCCGCGCCGGAGGAAACCGCCATCGCCGCGGGGGTATCCTCGTCCACCAATACCCCGACGATCGACGAGGGCACGAGGGAGATGAGCACCAGCCCCGACATGAGCCCGGGGGAAGCCGCGAAAACCCGCCACGCCAGGCCGAGCGTGCCCCCGACCGTGAATTTATACGATTGTCCGTATCCGTTGCCCATTGTCGATCCCTCCTAAACGACGGGCGGAATCGCGACGGAGTTCCGCCGGAATTCCGCCCGGGTTCTATTTCCGATTGCGGCGGAAGGTATCAGTCGAATACGTTGGCAAGCGACTCAACGGTGATCCCCTCTTTGGCGGCCAGCAGGTTGTAGTAGAGCAGAGCGCAGGCCGCGCTGAACAGGCCGGAGGGGATGAGCGCCAACAGGAAGGCGAGAATCGCGCCGAGGAATGGGATGAACGCCAGTACTTGCGAGATCATATTGAGCACGATGACGAGGAGGTAGAGCAAAACCTGGATGCCGAGGATGCTCCAGCGGTATCCCTTGGTCAGCTCGGCGCTGCGTTGAATGCCGTCGATGGCCCCGCGCCCCTCCACGACACAGGCGGGAACCGTCACGGCCCACATGCAGGCGAGGATCACGCCGGGGATGATCAGCAGGACAAAACCGAGGCCGATCCCGAGGCTGAGGAGGATCGACGCGAAGAACAGCGTGCCGATGTGGCTCATTCCCTTGGAGAATGATTCTCTGATGGTGGGGCGGTCGCCGAGAAGGATTCGGTAGACGGCGTAGGTCGTCGCGCCCTGTGCCGCGAACATCATGAGGATGCAGAGGAGTAGGGCGAGAAAGATGACGATCGTGCCGAAAACGCCGGTCGCCATCGTCAGGGCGGCACCCAGAAAAGCCAGGGCGACGCCGGGGATAAGGGCGAGTAACGGGATGCCGAGGAAAATGTGCGGGGTACCGAAAACGATCGAAAGCGTTTTGCTGAGCAGGGGGCCGACGCGTACTTCCGTGGAGCTGGAGGAATTGGAAAACTGTTCCAAAAGATTTCATCCTTTCCGTAATGATGTGTTGGAGTGTGGCGCTGTGTTTCGATAAAAATACGGCCAAAATAATGTACAGGGAGATTATACACGTGGAAAGGGCTTTGTGAAGTTGCTTTTTTAAAATAACCCGCGACGTGCATGATGGATTTTGCGGGTGGAGGGGGTGTGGATAAAAAGACATCTTTTGATCGCATTGACAACATTGTGATATCTATATATGATGAAATCATTAAATCAAAACACATACAAGGAGTTGTCGGCATGCCGTTTCTTCGATCTTACGATGATCCCGAAGGGGAGTATGCGATGGATGCGCGGGAGCAGTTCGCCCGCCTCGCGCCGCTGGTGGTGCCCGACCCGTTGTCGACCCGTCTGCTGCGCATGCGCACGGCGGCGGGGAAGGAGCGCTGGCTGATCGTGGATCGGGCAGCGCAGGCGCGGGAGGGAGACCTCGTGCTGGTGGAGCGCGGCGCGGGATACCGGGTCGCGCGCCTGCGGGCGGACACCCCGCGGGGGTCGGTGTGGGGGGCCGTCGCCTGGTTCCTCGAGCAGGGGTAGGGCGATGGCGGCGTTCTTCGGCGGCTCCGCGCTGCTCGCGCTGTGCGACTGCAACAACTTCTTCGTCTCCTGCGAGCGGCTGCTGCGCCCGGACCTGAAGGAGAAGCCGGTGGTGGTGCTCTCCGCGAACGACGGCTGCATCATCTCGCGCTCGAACGAGGTGAAGGACATGGGGATCGCCATGGGGGAGGCGTATTTCCGCGTCGAGGGGCTGCTGCGCAAAAAGGGTGTCGCGGTATTTTCCGGCAATCATCGTCTGTACAGGGATGTCTCGCGCCGGGTGATGGCGGTCTTGTCCGCGTTTACCGACAAGATGGAGGTCTACTCGATCGACGAGGCTTTCCTGAATCTGGCGATTGCCGCGATCGAAGATCCGCTTGCCTACGCCGAGGAGATCCGCAGCACCGTGATGCGGCGCGTCGGCGTGCCCCTTTCCGTCGGCGTCGCGCCGAGCAAGACGTTGGCGAAGCTGGCGGCGGAACATGCGAAACCGGCTTCCGTCGGGGTGTTTCGGATCGATGCGGGAAACGCCGGGGAAATCCTGGAGCGGACGCCGGTGGCGGACCTGTGGGGCGTGGGGCGGCGCGGCGCGCGCCAGCTGGCGGCCTGGGGCGTGCGGACGGCGAGCGACTTGGTGCGGTGCGATCCGGCGTGGGTGGCGAAGCGGATGACCGTGCGGGGCCTGATGATGCAACTGGAGCTGCGGGGGCATCCCTGCTTTCCGCTCGCCTCCGCGCCGTCGCCGCCTAAGTCGCTGCAGGCCTCGCACTCGTTCGGCGAACCGCTGCGGGCGCTGGAGGACCTGGAGGCGGCGGTCGTCGAGCACGCGCTGCGGGCGGGGCGTGCGCTGCGGAGACACGGGCGCGCGGCGGGCCGCATGCGGGGATACCTGCTGCGGGGGGACATCAGCCGGG
>DAIRUD010000043.1:0-10434 GCA_036803565.1 Synergistaceae bacterium
CGGCGGTGTCGGTCCTGGCCGGTTGCCTGCTGGCGGTGTTCATCTCCCGGTTCATCACGGTGCCGTTGGACAAGACCCAGAAAAACATCGTCGTCTTCTCCGAGGGCGATCTATCCGCCCGTTTCGATACCGACGGCCGGGACGAGGTCGCCGTCATCTCGCAGAACCTGCAGCGGATGTCCGACGTGCTGCGCGACGTCATCGGCTCCGTGAACGAGGCGAGCCGCAATATCTCCGAGGCCGCGCACGACTTTTCGGCCATGGCGGAGGAGACCAACGCGTCGGTGGAGGAGTTCCGCTCGAACGTCGACGAGATGGCCGTGAATCTGGACGGCCTGGCTTCCGCCAGCGAGGAGGTCAACGCCTCCGTGGAGGAGGTGGCGAGCGGCGCGCAGACGACCGCCGAGCGCGGTACGGACATCGCGCGCAAAGTGGACGACGCCATGACCGCCGGCGACGCCGGTATCAACGCGGTGCGCGACGTGGTGAACGGCATCGGCCGGGTGGCGGATAGCTCATCCGCGGCGACCGGCGCGATCATGCAGCTGGGCGAACGGGCGCGGCAGATCCAGAGCTTCGTTGCCCAGATCGGCAGCATCGCCGACCAGACCAACCTGCTGGCGCTCAACGCGGCGATCGAGGCCGCCCGCGCGGGCGAGGCCGGGCGCGGGTTCGCCGTCGTCGCCGAGGAGGTGCGCAAGCTCGCCGAGGACAGCAACGTGGCGGCGAAGAGCATCGCCGATTTGGCGGGCACGATCACGGCCGAGATCGAGACGATCGTCGGCTTCGCACAGGAGAACGCGGCCGATTCCAACGCCGCGCGGGACCTCTCCACCCAGACTGAGGACGCCATCCAGCACATGATCGAATATCTGCGCGAGATCGCGGGTGCGACGCAGGACCTCGCGGCCATCGCCGAGGAGCAGGCGGCATCGAGCGAGGAGATCGCCGAGGCCGTACAGGGTATGTCGATGAAGATCGGCAACACCGCCAGCGCCGGGGAGAGCATCCGCTCCGGCGTCGCCGAGGTGGCGGCGGCGTCCGAACGGGTCGCGCAGGGGGCCGAGAGCCTCTCCACGCTCTCCGCGCAATTGCGGGACGAACTGCGCTTCTTCAAGATGAACGGCGAAAGCGGCACGCCGCAGGGGAGGAAAAACGATCGTTTGATGGCGCTGCCGCGCTGACGGCGTATCGCGCAAACGGCCGAAACGAGGGCTCCGGGATGGTGCGACCCCGCACCGTCCCGGAGTTTTTTCGCGCCGTGACGGGCGGCCGGGCGATGTGGCGCGATCCGGGAAACGGTGGTGTGCCTGTAGTGGCAAGCCGCCGGATTATCATGTAGAATACGGTGCGGATTCGCGCCGGTGTTTTCGAACGATTAACGATATGATTTTAGGAGGAATGCTCGTGACGCTTTTCATCGTTGTGCTCGTCGTTCTCGTCATCGTCTTCGTGGCCAAATACAACCGCTTGCAGGGTTTCGCCCATCAGGTTCGGCGATGCAACGGCGATATCCTGGCGACGCTGCAGAAGCGGGCCGATTTGGCAAACCGCCTGATGGATATCGCCAAAGAGTATGGGGCTCACGAAAAATTTTCCCACATCACCGTGTCCAACAACTACCGGGAGGCGGTACAGGAGACGAACGAGGCCCTGGTCCGCATCAACGCCCTTTCCCATAATTTTCCGCAGCTCAAGGCCAGCGACAGCTACAACCTGTTGATGGGGCAATTGAGCGACATCGAGACCGGCATCCAAAAAGCGCGCGAACTCTACAATTTGGCGGCGAGCAATTACAATGCCTATCGGTCCCAACTGCCGCAGGCGCTCTTCGCCTCGACCGTCGGCTTTCAGGAGGCGCCGTATTTCGACACGAGCAACATGGAAGCGATCAAGGAGTTCCGCACGGACGACGGGGAGATGCTGAAAAAGGCGTTTTCGAACGCCATGGACAAGACGGTGGAGACGGTGAAAAAGGGCGCGGAGGAGATCAACAGCGCGCTCAACAAGAAGCAGGAGGGCACACGACAGGAGACGAACGCGCCGCATTCCGAGGAAAACGACGCGTAGGCGACGAATACATCGACGACAGTGCCGATCGCGAGCCCCTGCATTTGCGCCGAGCAAGTGCGGGGGCTCTTTGTGATTGCCGTCGCGGCGCGTTTCCGGCGCGTGGGGGGCGGAGCCCCGCGAAGCGAAAATGTCTAGCTGTCGAAAAAATGAAGGATGCCGCGCTTCTCCGGTCTTAGAAGATGGGTATAGTCCTTTGTCCAAGGGATTTCCAAGCCGAGGGCATAGGCATAGGGCAGAAAGCGCCCGCATAACTCCGGCGTCATCGTGGGCGGCGGGCCTCCTTGAGTACGGTGCATCTGCGTGAAACGCTCTTTTTCTACGGCGGTCAGGTAATATTCAAACCCTTCGATCGCGTCGAGCAAACGGCGGCCTTCGCGCGTACGGGCGGGCATCAACGCGGAGAAGATGCTGGCGGCGAATACGGCCGCCGAAATTCCGGACACGAGGAGCAAATCCAGTTTGAAGATATAAGCGGTGAACGCTAGGAAATCGTCGAGCTCGCCGGTGTAAAACGCATATAGCAGAAAAGCGAATGAGGCGACCGTCCAGAATAGGAAGCGTCTTTTCTTGTTCTTGCGTGTCGCTTCGATATGGTCCCGCCGAAACGAGAGGAAGTTTGACAGGTACGATGCGGCGAGCATGGCGGGAAGGGTTGCCGATATGATCGCCGGAAGCCAATGAATTCGGGAATCGCCGATTTCTTGCAACAACGGGCTGTCCAACAGGGATACGGCGAGGATGAGGGGCGTGAAGAGAAGCAGGCAGGCCGTCGCAACAATCTTGTTCGACTTCTGGATTTTCGGGCGCTTCGCGCCCTCTCGAGGGGGCGCTTTGTAGAAGTGCCATAGACGTCGGGCCAGATCGGGTGCGCTGCGTTTCGTGTCGGTGTCGATTCCGCCGAGGAAGACGCGGGTCTTCTCCTCCCCATCGAAAACGGCGTCGAGCAGTCGGCGATGTGCCGGGGAAATGTCGGAACCCCATTCGTCGACGACCTTTTCGACCTTCAGTGCACCGTTTTCGGGGTGCATGGCAATCTGTCCCTGTCCGGCAAGTTGCAGCAGGTCGGCGAGCAGGAGGCATTCGTCGTAACGTAACGTCTTGACGTAACCGAGAAAACCCGGTTCCAGCCCATCCGGCGGCGCGAAGATGGGCACGGCGGTGCCCTGTCGCGGGTCGCGGCCGCATGCGAGCCAGGCGACCGCATAGCCGCCGACGATCAGCAATACAGAAACGCCGAAGAAGATGCGCTCCCTGCCGTTCCAGTATTCTTTCGTGTATGTATAGATACGGGATGAAGCGATGCGCCTCTTGAATTCTTCCACATATTCGGCGATGAACTCTATCAGCAGGTCCAATGGGTCCGGTTGTTCGCGAAATGCCTCGAATGCTTCAGAGGGCATGGGATCCGCCCATGCCTGTGGGCAGGTGAAGAGGAGCATCGCCGAAAAAGCCAACAGGAGCGCCGCAAGACCGGTGCGGTGGAGATATCGCCACGGCATGGCGCGAGATGTTCCCGCTACCGCAGCGCCGCGCGGACGCGGCCGGGGAGGGCGTCCAGGTAGGCGGTGCGCTTCTCCTCCGTGTTGTAGTGCATGCCGTCGAGGTTGTGCCAGATCGTGTCGCGGAAGCCGATGCAGCGGAAGGTCGTCGCGAACACCGTGTGCACCGGGTCGCCGTAGTCCTTGACCAGGACCTCCGTGGGGCAGCTGGAGGTGGTGAGGAGCAGGGTGGGGCCGATGTCGCGGATGGGATGCAGGCCGCGATCGTCCTCCGTGTAGGCCGATCCGCGCAGCATGACCTTGTCGAAGAAGCCGCGCAGGATGGCGGGCATGTCGTACCACCAGATGGGGAAGATCATAACGATCGCGCCGGTCTCGTCCAAGATCGCGTTGTAGCGGTCGACTGTCGGGTCGGCGGATTTGCCCCGCTCGTAGAGGGCCAGATCGGCCTCGGACATCACGGGGTCGAAGCCGTCCTTGTGGAGGTCGATCAGCGTGTGATCCGTTCCGTCCGCGCGGAGTGTCTCGCATACCCGGTCCAATACCGCCTTGTTGAAGCTGCCGTGCCAGGGGTGCGCGAAGAGGATGGTGGTTTTCATAAATGCAGCCTCCCGACGATATGTTTGGTGTAATCTTAACATAAGCGCGTGCACCGTCGGTCGGATAAGTGAGAATTCCTCGGGGAAATATGATGCATGCCTGTCGTCCGCTGGAGGGGGCTGGTATTATATCCGTGAGGTGATACGGCGTGCGGAAGACGATGCGGTTGTTGTTTCTTTCCGTGCTTGGTTTTTGCGTAATTCTCACCACAGGCGGCGAAGTGGTGGCTGCGGACGCTCAGGGTCGATGGGCCGACTACGTGGCGGCCTCTTTCTCCGGAGGGAAGGGCACGCCAGACGATCCATATCGCATCGCCACGCCGGGACAGCTTGCCCTCATGGCGCGGAACGTCAACGCCGGGATTGGCGGCAAAGCGCATTATCTGCTTATTGATTCCATCGACCTCGGAGGGGACGATTTGGCACGGGAGTGGACGCCGATCGGGACGCTTGAGGGGCGTCCTTTCACCGGGTTTTTCGACGGCGGTGGATATGTCGTGTCGGGCATGCGAATATTCGAGCGGGACATGCAGTGCGCCGGATTGTTTGGGTTTGTGTCGAGGCCTGGGGAAATCCGCAATGTTGGAGTGACGGATGTACGCATCGATATCGAGATGCCTTGGAGTTGGCAGAAGTCCAATGTGGGAACGGGGGGACTGGTCGGATTTTTCGCCGGGGACCGTATCGATAGATCATATGTAACCGGGCGTGTTAAGGGATCCGGACACGTCGGCGGTCTTGTTGGCATATTTTGGAAGGGTGGTGTTATTTCCAACACATATGCGGCGGCGGAGGTTATTTGTACTCCGACGAACAGATCCGCCGATGCGGGCGGGCTTGTCGGTTTTGCCTGCGAAGTGATGGGGATTGCAGGCTCGTTTGCCGCCGGAAGCGTGACGGTGTCTTCGCAGGTCGGGACAATGTATCGCGCGATTGCGGGCGGGCTTGTGGGGAATGTTTTGTACCGTTGTGAGATCGCAGATTCGTATGCGACCGCCGATGTTTTTGCGGCGTATCTCAGCGCCGATAAGGTGGAGGTTTCCCTAAATGCGGGCGGTCTAGTCGGGTACTGTTCCTCCGGAAGCATTCATAATGCGTTCGCCACAGGCAACGCCGTTTCTTTTTCACGAATCGCCGTCCCGAATTTTCATGCCGCCTGCGGTTTCGCCGGTGGGGTTCAAGAAGTAAACGTTCGCAATGTGTACGCGCGTGGCGGTGCGGAGGCATACGCAAGGTATTCCAAAGAGACTGTTTTTGCCGGGGTTTTCGGCGGCATGGGGCAGAAAAATGCGATTTTTTCCTCCTATGCAGATGGTCCCGTCAGCGCGGATGAGGAAGGGCAAAGGCAGGAAGGGCTTTGGGTGTGCTTTGGTCCGGATGATTCCGACGCGGTCTCTGGAGACGCCGATGTTTCCATCGGCGGGCGGCAGGCGATGCAGGCGGTTGATGTGGGTGCCTCCGACCTGCGCGTGGAGAATGTCGGTTTTCTCGTCGCCCGCGGGTGGGATTTTGAGCGCGATTGGTGTCATAGTGTGCTGGACGGCGGTGCGCGGCCCCACTTGCGCGCGTTCTTCGACGCGCGTAGCGCGCCGGATTTCGACGTCTTCAGCCCCGATATGGTTGCCCTTGCGCCTGCGACCGTAATGCTCCGGCCCGGCGAAACGAAACACGTTCGCCTGATTGCTTGTGGGTGGGAACGGAGTGCGGATATCTTTTTCGACGCCCCCAGCCCTGTGGGGATAAAACTTACCCCGCATCCGGTTTCGCGCGATTTTTTCACGGTGACCACGAATGGCGATCTGCTGGATATGCAAGCGGATGTTTCGGTTGACTTTCGGGTCGCCGGACGCCGCCAGCCGGGGAAACCGTTGCGGATACTCGTGCGCCAAGCCGATGGGGCGGTTCGGGAGGGGGCAGCCTGTTACCGCAACACGGATATCCGTGCGTTCCGGTTTTCCAGCAATGGTATTTCGTTGGACGCCGTCCCGGAGAAAGACGGAAGAACGTTGTCGCTCTGGGTTTCGCAGGGAACCGATCTATCGGCATGGGAGCCGGAAATCCTCCTTTGGCCCGGTGCGACGCTTTCCCCCCCGGGGCCGTTCGACCTGCGCGCGGGTTCGCGAGACGTTTCGGTGATTGCCGCCGACGGCAAAACCCGCAAAGAGTGGACGCTGGCCGTCCGCACGATGCGCCTATCTCCTTTCCCAGAGCGAGCGCACGCGGAGTTGACGCCGATTGAAGGCGTCGGTTACCTTCTCGAAGTGCAAATACCGTTCGAGCCCACTGTTACGATTCCCCACAAGCTCATGGATTCTTTTTTCTTCGATATTCAGACCCGTGGTTTGCCCAAAGAGCATTGGAATTTAATCGCTCCCTCTGGAGCGTCGCATCGTTTGTTCCGCATTGCGGGGAAAGATTTATATGCGGTTCAAGCTTTGCGAATGCGTTTTATCATACAAGATCTCGCGATTCTGCAAGAGGCACAAATCCTTAGTTTTGCCATACATACGGCAGACAGCGATAATGAAGGTGCGTTGTGGTATAGACAGGAGCTCGAAGGGTTTTTCATACGAAACTTATTGAACGACGATCCCGTATCAGAGGGGGAAAAATAAACGTGGTTTTGAGAGAACGTTTTGCCGCGAGAGGGGTGTTATTCTGAAGAGAGGAAAGATACGGGCAAGTGTTTGGGGCCTTGCCGTCTGGGTGTTGCTGTGCGCGTCGGCGCTTCCGGTCGCGGCGCAGCAGGTCGAGGAGTGGATGCGCGCGGGGCCGGAGGCGCTGCTGGATATTCTGCAGGAAGCGGCGGACGAGTCGGACTTGCGGTATACGGCGGGCTGGGGCGTGCGGCTCTGGAGGTGGAAGTTCGGCGAGGTCGCGGACGGGGAACTGCCCGCGTCGGTCTTTGTCGGCGACGACATTTTCGTCTCCTGCCGCTTCGACGCCGAGACGCGGCGGCTCCTCCGCCTGCGGGTGACGTGCCTGCTCAACGAAAGCCTGCCGCAGGCGTACCGCAGCGGCGTTTCGGGGACGTACGGCAGTATCCTCGGCTACGCCATCGCGGCGGGGACGGGGGATGACGTGGGAGGGGCGATGCGGGTACACGATGCGCTTGTCGAGCATCTGTCCACCTACGATGACGACCGAGGCGAGGCGCGCGGCACGGATGGACGGCGGACGCGCGAGGCCGCCTATGCCGTCGAACGGGCCGATTACGATTTTTCCTACACGGTGCGCGACGGCAGCCTGACGATGCGGTTCGGTGTGGTGTGGAAGGATTGAGAGGACGGCTGCGATGACGGAGCGGCCGCTGTGCATGGGAAGGTTGCCGTCGTTCAGCTTCCGAGATAGCGCCAGATGCCTTGTTTTTCCTTTCGCAGCAGGGAAATGAATGTTTCCGTCCAGGGAATCGGAATGCCGAGCGCGTAGGCGTATGCGGGGGGAGCAGAAGCAACAGGCATAGGCCGCGACAGCGTCGCGAGAACATCAGGGCGACCTTCTTTCCTTGTGCGGGCATCCGGCAGGATCATCGCAAAAGTATCCCGATGGTTCGAGATAACGTTTTGCGTCCCTTCCAGGCGCAAGCAGCGGGAATATCCGCAGCGGAGAGGTTTCGCATCCGCCGATTCTGTTATCATAGCGGCGAGGTGGTGCGGCGTGCGGGTGAAAAGGTTCATTTTTCTTCTGTTTTCTTTCCTGCTGTTGTCCCGCCCCTGCGCGGCCTCGGAATCGCACTACGGCATCCTTCGCATGGACGTAACAGCGGAGGTCGCGCCGAACGGCCTGTTGACCGTGATGGAGCGCATCGTCTTCAAGCCGGGATCTTTCAAACGGGCGGGGTTTGTTCGATATATTCCCGCCCTCTCGCGCTTCCCGGACAATGCATGGCTTTCCCGGTTTATCCTGCACTCCGCAATGTTAAACGGTGAAAAATTCGAGCTATCGCAGAGAAGGATGAACGATCGCATCGCCGTCGGCACGCGTACGGTAGGGGGGATTCCTGATCGCGACGCTCCGTTCGAGCTTGTCGTGCGGTATTCGCTCGTGCGGCAAATCGCCGCCCGCGACGATGTCGACGAGTTGCAGTGGAGTGTTACGGGTGGATTGGAGCGATTTCCCATCGACGCGCTGTCCTTTCGCGTCGTTTTGCCGCCCGGCGCGACGATCCGGGAGCGGGATGTACGGATTGCCGCGTCGAATCGGAGCGAGGGGGGATGGCGCGTTGTCTCCAGTGATACTGTCGAGACCACGCGGGGGCTTGGGGAAGGCGAGAGTGTTACGGTATCGTTCGGATGGGACAAAGGGTTTGTCAGGCCTTCTACCGGTGGTATGTTCGACGGGGAATGGCGCGCTGCCTATGCGGGCGTCGTGTTCCTGTACATCGTCATCTTTGCCGGCGCATGGTTTACCTGGGGCCGCGATCCCCGGCGTACGCTCGCCATTCCCCTGTATTCGCTGCCGGAGAGGCTGGAGCCGGGGTTCATCGGGTTCATCAAGACACTGCGATACGATACGCATCTGCTGTTCGCCGACCTTCTGCAACTTGCGATGCAGGGGCAGATTTGCATGAAGCGAACGGAATCGAGACCCCTCTGGGTGTTGCCCATCCACTGCCTGGAAATTGAAAAATGTGTCGAGAGCTGGGGGGAGTACATTTCTCCTGCGCACCGCCAACTTCTCGATGCGTTGTTTATGGGCGATAAAAAATCCGTACTGCTTGGGCACAAGAAAAGGGGCCGCGTGTTGGTTTATGCCCAGGCATTTGCCCAGCGCATGCACGATTTTTACAAAGCGAATCTTCCGGGGAATATGGTGCGGCCGCACGTTTGGCAATCGAATGCGGAAATTCTGTTGCGCTGCTTCCTGCTCCTGATACCGTTCTTCTGTTTCATGCGGATGGTGGAGACTCCGTTGGCCGATGGCATGCGCAGGTTCGGTCTCTGGATTTTCGTCGTGCTGTTTCCGGCTGGTTGGTTCAGTGTCGTTGGCATCGGCCTACGCGCGCGCAAGAAGCGTAGTCGCGGGGTAGTTCTGGAAGGTCATTCCAAAATAAGCGCAGTTATCGGGATTCTGGCACTGTTCGGAATGTTCTGCTTCTATCTGGCTCCGATCTATCTGGAACCTTCTCCGCAGGTGAATTATCTCGCGATAGATCCGCTTCTCATCGGAGGAGCGTGGGTGGTGCTCTTCATCGTTTTTGTAGCCGCCGTGCTGATGCCCAGGCGTACAAAAGTCGGGCGCGACCTGCTTGACCAGATCGAAGGGTTCGAACTTTATCTGAATACGGCAGAGCGTGGAGGTTTCGACTTGCGGCATTTCAATAAGGAGGATACCGGATTGCGGATGACTAGCGAGTGGCACGAGCATATTTTGCCATATGCTTATGCGTTGGGTGTACGCATCCCGTGGGCGAGCGACTTTGCCGCCGTGTTGGAACGCGATTATCCGGGCAAAGCCGATACGCCGCAGTCGTTTCCGCCACAACCCCGTCAGTAGTAGACGACCGCGCGCTGTAGGACGCGGTTGCGGACGGAATCTCGTGAATCCTCAGCGCTCCGAGCGGAGGCGGGGGCGGATGTCGCCGGAGGCGATTTGCCAGTCGCGCTCGAAGTCCCAGCCCGCGTCGCGGAAGTGGGTGGCGGTGGCGAACGCCTCTGTCGTCAGCGCGGCTGCGGCGATTGCGGGCGGCTGCGGCGCGGCGGTTTTGCCGACGGCGGAGAGATTGGCGTTGACGTCGCCGGATACGGGGTCGCGTCGCCAAAAGCAGGCGGAGACCTCGCCGTTGCGCAGGTTGCCGACGAGGCCGCCGGGCTTGGCGTCGCGGTCGGCGAGGACGTTCCCCCAGGCGTAGCAGGCGCTTATCGGGACATTGCCGCTGTCGAGTTCTCCGGCAAGGCCGCCGGCGAAGGTTCGGGTGGGGTCGGGGGCCGAGACGACGACGTCGCCCGCCGCGTAGGCGCGCGCGATGCCGTCGCCGGAGAAACGGCCGACGAGGCCGCCCGCGTACACCGACGCCGACGCGTAGGAGATGAGGCTGACGTTGCCGATGGCACGGGCGTCGCGGATGCCGCTCTCCGTGGCGCAGGAACCGACCAGCCCGCCGACGAAGGCCTCCTCCTCGCCGGTGGCGTGGACGTCGCTGTCCGCGAAAGCGCGCTCGATGACGCCGCCGGCCTCGAAGATGCCCGCCAGCCCCCCGGCGCAGGCGTAGGCCGCCTCGGCCAGCGCCGTGCCCCGCGTGCGCACGTCGCGGAGCTGCCCCG
>DAIRUD010000044.1:0-10308 GCA_036803565.1 Synergistaceae bacterium
TTCACAACGAGGCCCTATTGCAGCATGAGGCACCGGGCGGGCTTCGTCGTCTCTTCGTTCACTGCGTGACGGCCGTTTTCTGGAAACAGAGCTCCAGTGCGTCCGCGTCTTCCTCGGGGGCGATCCCCTCCATCCGGCGCCTGCTGGTGGCGAGGCTCACGTGATCGCCGGAGGAGAGCGCGCCCTCCAACAGCATATCCGCCAACTTATCCTCCACCATGCGCTGGATCGTCCTGCGCAGCGGCCGTGCGCCGTACTTCGGGTCGAAGCCCTTGTCCAGCAGGAGCTGGCAGGCATCTTCGCCGACGGAGAGCGCCACGTCCTGGTCCGCCGCCCGGCGGACGACGTCCTGTAACATCACCTCCGTGATCTTCAGCAGCTCTTCCTTCCCCAGAGGCTGGAAGACGACGATGTCGTCGATGCGGTTCAGGAACTCGGGGCGGAAGGAGCGCTTCACGGCGTCCATGATGCCGGATTTCACCCTGTCCCAATCGGCCGTGGCCTTGTCCGCCGCTCCGTGATCCAGGCCGAAGCCGAGGGATTGTCCTTTGATGATGTTCTCCGCCCCGATATTGCTGGTCATGATGATGACGGCGTTCTTGAAGTCGACCTTATGCCCCTGCCCGTCGGTCACATGTCCATCCTCGAGGATCTGCAGGAGCAGGTTGAAGACGTCCGGATGCGCTTTTTCGATCTCGTCGAAAAGGATGACGGAGTACGGCTTGCGCCGCACCATGTCGGTCATCTTGCCGCCGTTTTCGTAGCCGACGTAACCCGGAGGCGCGCCGATCAGCTTGGCCACCTCGTGCCGCTCCATATATTCGCTCATGTCGAAGCGCAGCAGCGCGTCCTCGTTGCCGAAGAGGAACTCCGCCAGGGAACGTGCGAGTTCCGTCTTGCCCACCCCCGTCGGCCCGAGGAAGAGAAAGCTCCCCACGGGGCGGCGCGCGTCCTTCATGCCGCTCCGCGCGCGGCGGATGGCCCGGGAAACGACGCCGATGGCCTCGTCCTGCCCCACCATGCGCTTATGGATCTCCTCCTCCATGCGTCGCAGGCGAAGCACTTCCTCCTCCGTCATCTGCACGACGGGAATGCCCGTCCACTCGGCGACGACGTTCGCGATGTCGTCCATGGTTACGATCGGCGTCATGGCGTTGCGCTGCAACTGCCAGTTCTTGCGATACGCCTCCATCTCCTCGAGCATGCGCCGCTCGTCGTCCCGCAGGCTGGCGGCGCGTTCGAACTCCTGCGCCACGACGACGGCCTCCTTCTCCTTGCGGAGCTCCGCCAGGCGCGCTTCCATCTCCTTGAGCTCGCTGGGCGACTCCATGGTGTCCAGGCGGACGCGCGCGGCGGCCTCGTCGATGAGGTCGATGGCCTTGTCCGGCAGATATCTCCCGGATATGTAACGGCTCGAAAGCTTGGCCGCGGCCTCGAGCGCCTCGTCCGTATACCGGACCTTATGGTGCTCCTCGTAGTGCGTGCGCAGCCCCTGCAGGATGCTCACCGTGTTCTCCTCGGAGGGCTCCTCCACCATCACGGGCTGGAAGCGCCGTTCGAGCGCGCTGTCCTTCTCGATGTACTTGCGGAACTCGTCCATCGTCGTCGCGCCGATCACCTGGATGTCGCCGCGCGCAAGGCTGGGCTTGAGGATATTGGCGGCGTCGACCGCGCCCTCCGCGCCGCCCGCGCCGATGATCGTGTGGATCTCGTCGATGAAGAGGACGACGTTGCTCGAGTCCTTCAATTCCTTGAGGATGCGGCGCATGCGCTCCTCGAACTCGCCGCGGTACTTCGTGCCCGCGATCAGGTTGGCGACGTTCAACTGCACGACCCGTTTGTCCTTCAGCATCTCGGGGATCGTCCCGGAGGCGATCTTGAGCGCGAGGCCCTCCACCACCGCCGTCTTGCCGACGCCGGGGTTGCCGATCAGGACGGGATTGTTCTTCGTCCGCCGGGTGAGGATCTGCGAGATGCGGGCGATCTCCTTCTCGCGGCCGATCACCGGATCGAGGGAACCCTTGCGGGCCAGCTCGGAAAGGTCGGTGCAGAGCTGGTTGATGGTCGGGGTTTTGCTCGACTCGCCGCGTTTGGCCGCGTCCTGCTGATTGTTGGCGTTGATCCCCGCGAACTGGATCTCCCCCGCTTCGGAGGCCACGCTCTGGATGTCCTTCCGCAGGCGCGCCACGGTGAAGCCGAGGTGCCCGAGGATCTGTCCGGCCAGCCCCTCTCCCTCGGAGACGAGGCCGAGCAGGATGTGCTCCACGCCCACGTAATTGACGCCCATGCTGCGCGCTTCGCGCATGGATATATCCAGGACCCGCTTGGCGCGCGGAGAGAGCGGCAGGTCCACCGCTTTTTCCTTCGGCGGCGCCTTTTCCAGAAGCCCCTCCAACTGTGCGCGGATTTCGTCCGCGCCGACCCCGTAAGCCTCGATGATCTGGAGGCAGAGGGGATCGGCCTCGTCCAGAACGCCGAGCAGCAGGTGCTCCGTCCCGATCACGTCATGCCCGAGGCGCAGGGCTTCCTTATGTGCATGCTGCACGATCCGCTTTCCCTTTTCGTTAAAAAACTGCCACATATGTCTGCAACTCCTTGTTCTAATCCGTACCGGCCGCGGCCGATACGCTCCGATGTTCGATAAACTGTCTGAAGCGCGTCGCCCTGAAGAAGGGTTCGTCGGCGGGGGTGACGATCTGCTCGCTCTCCGCTCCCAGGTGATACCGCTGAGACCCTGCGACCATCCGCTTCCAGGCGCCGTCGTCGATGGGCGGCAGCCATCCCAGGTCGCTTCCCAGCTTGACGAAGGAGAACGCCTCCAGCGCCTCCGAAAACGAAAGCCTCCGCGCGTGCCGCAGCAGTCCCCATGCCCGCCAAAGGCGGTCGTTCAGCTTCGGATCCTTCGACTGCAGGATCTTATCCCGCGCGAAAATTTCCTTCGAAATCAACGATTCCGCCGCATCCGTCACATGTTGGACGATCTCCTCGGGCGTCACCGCGAGCGTCGAACCGTTCGACACGAGATAAAAACTCCCGCTCGCGTTCTGCTCGTCCGAGAGCAGCTTATACAGCGCAAGACGATCCCAGTTGCGCTCGAACGCGGCGCAAACGTTCTCCATTTCCTTCAGTGCGTCGAGCGCCGGAAGGTGCAGCAGAACGCCCGCCCGCATGGCGCTGCCCACGTGCCGAGGGTCGGCGGTCAGGTAGCCGAGCACCGCATCGTATACGTAATCGACCTCCAGCGACGAAACGTGCGCCTCCGCCCTCTCCCGCACGGAGGCGAGGTCCAACCCCGCCGTCATCGCGGAGACCACCAAATGGTCCTCCTCGTTGATCATGCAGGTCGCGGTGCAATCTTCGTCGCGCAGAAAGAAACGCCCCGGGCCTCCTTGGGCATGCAAAGGCGTGATCAGTCGCATCTCCAGGAGGAGGTTGCGCGACATGCTGTCCATGCTGTCCAACATTCTGAAATCGCAATGTTGCCACGTCACGCTCCGCCCAATGCTGCCGAGTAAGATCGCGGCGGAATCATAGAGCGCGGATTTTCCGCATTTCCAGGGAAAGGAAAATCCCTTGATATTTCGTCGCAGGCGAACACAACTCAGCAGCGCAATGGAATCCGCCGGATTCATCGTGCCCGGCGCGTTGATCCACGCAGGTTCGACTCTGGAAAACAAATCGGCTGCCATTTTACTCCTCTCGATTCTTCGTTCCCAACGAGCGCAACACATCGCGAAGCTTCGCGGCGCGCTCGTACTCCTCTCTTTCCACAGCATCCGCCAGTTCGCTTTCGAGGCGCTGTACCGTCGCTCTCCATTCGCTGTCGATGCGTTTCCGGATCGCCGCTTTCTCGGCATCCTCCACGACCTCGAGCTCCGCAAACATGCCCGACATGCCGCCCCAATGGCTCTCCGCGCCCTGATTCCGCTGCAGGAAGGCCCCCAGGGGGAAGCGAAAAGCCGCATAGCACTCGGGGCAACCCAAAACGCCGTTTTCGCGAAAGGCCGCGTATTCCATTCCGCAGGCCGTGCATACCAGCGCGTCGTTCCGCACATCCGCCTCGTTGTTTTCCGGAATCGCTTTCGCCTTCTTCTTCACGCCGCGGCGATCCGCCTCGTTCAACGAAAAAGAGATCGTGATGCTGGGCGCGTCGGGCGAGATAAACCCCATCTCCTCCGCGCAGGCCCGGCAGAGGTTCAGGTCGTGAACCTCCTGATCGATCACCTGCTTGATCAACACCTCGACCTCCCGTTTGCCGCAGTTGCTGCAAAGCATCGCATTCACCTCTCAGGACATCGCCAGGCTGACGAGAATCCGTTTCAGCAACTCGGCGCGCAACGTGTCCCGTTTGTACGGCGGAAGGTCGAACAAGACCTTCCCCTGCTCCTCCTGATTGCGGAGCGCCACCTCGATCAAAAGCCGTTCGCGGGGGGTGACCATTTCCCTTTCCTGCAAGCTGACGAGCAGGCGCTTGGCATCTTGCTCGGAGACCGCGTTTCCCACCAGATCCTCCAGATGCTCGGCGCACTCGTCGCAGTCCGCGAAGCGAAGCTGCATGATGCGGATATACCCGTGCCCGCCGCGCTGGCTCTGGATGAGAAATCCCTGTTCGGGAGAAAACCGGCTGCGCAGGACATAATTGATCTGGCTGGGAACGCAGCCGAACTTCTCGGCCAGTTCCTTCCGGCGCAAGACCACTTCGCTCTTCTCGGCATCCTCGAACAAAGTCACGATATAGTCGCCGATGACCTTTGTCAGACTGGACATGCCCTCACTCCCATCGATCCCCGCGAGGAGAACGCCTCTCTTTTAGATCAATTTCAAATTACCCTGTTACGGGCTAATTATAGAGCATGGTCAAAATAAGTCAATAGCTTAAAGTATTTTCTGTGCCCGCAACGCCTTACGCTCCGCCCGTCCTGCGCAGAAAGGGTTTTACCCTGCTCTCCGTCCCGGCGACCAGGCGCCGCACGTTCTCCCTGTGCCGCCAGACGGTGAGCGCAACGAGGAAAGCGCCGGAGAGAACGTACGCCCTGTCCATGTTCAGGAGCGGCATCACGGCGACCGCCGCCGCAAGGGAAATCATGGATGCGGCGGATACGTATCCGGAAAACTCCCGCACGGCGAACCAGGCGAGCCCTCCGAAGATCGCGGCGAAGGGGTTGAAAAAGTCGTAACAGGCGAAGACGCCGTACGTCGTCGCAACGCCCTTTCCCCCCTTGAAGCCGATCCACACGGGGTAATCGTGCCCCAACACGCCCGCGACACCGACAAGCGCCAGAACCGCCGGACTGGTTACGCCGAACAGCATCGCCAGCAAAACGGCGACGCCGCCCTTGAGCATATCGACGATCGCCGTAATAATCGCCCATTTTTTGCCGAGCACACGGGAGACGTTCGTCGCACCGATATTGCCGGAGCCGAAATTACGGATATCCTCCCCCATGAAAAGCTTCACCAGAACATACCCGGTCGGGCAGGAACCGAGCAGGTAGCCGAACGCGATCCACAGGATCGCCGTAAACGTGCCGTTTTCCCCCATCGTGGCGCCTCCCTCGCGATCAAAAATATATGGGTGTGCCGTGAAATGCCGCCGTAATGCCATTATAAAAGTTGGCGGAGAAAAGAGAAAGGGCGAAGGGCGGGTCTCTACAGATCTCGAGCGATATCGAACGGCAATCGGCAGGGTTCGCATCGATCCTGAGAATCGGCCCGCCATCCGCCTCGTTCAATAGGACAAAGCGCAACAGGACCGATAGACGAGGAGACGGAAGTCTCGCTGTACACGGCGCACCCGCGGGGCCGTTGCCGCCGAATCCAATAAAATTTTCGCCTTGTCGGGTATGACAAGGCGAAAAATTTTCACTGTTTTGTCCCTACAACCCCGTTATTCCCACAAAATTGACTCGAAAAATAAACCGGCAAAAGGGGCGGTTGCACGGCGTCCTGGCGGCCTTTATCCCACCCCGCCGTCGCTCAGGCGGTTCGGTCTTCTGTGGGGCCACGCTTCATCGACGCGATGGATTCCTTCACCATCAAAACCGCCAAAACCATCAGGATGAGCGATACGACGACGAGAAGATAATTCGGCGCCGCCGCCACGAACTGGTCCCGAATCAGCAGGACGAGGGCGGCGAGCGATGTCGCCAGCATGAACCACATCGGGATCATCAGGAAACCGGGTTTTTTCTTCAAGCCCTTCTGGATCCAGACCGCGATGGCCAATAGGGCCAGCGCCGCGACGAGCTGGTTGGCGCTGCCGAAAATCGGCCAGATCGCGGCCCAGGCGGGAATCGTTTTACCGTCCGCTCCGGTCGTCTTGACGAGGAGCAGTCCGACGGCGGCGATGACGCAGACGATCGTCGCCGTGTACTTGTCGATCTTGCCGTTCGTGAACTCCTGGATCTGATAGCGCCCCAGGCGTGTGGCGGTGTCCAGCGAGGTCAGGATGAAGGAATTGATCGCCAGCGCCCCCATCGAAACGCCGACCGCCGGATCGATGCCGATCAGTTCGGCGAACCGACCGAATCCCTGCGCGTACGTAATGACCGGGCCGCCCTGCGCGATCGTACCGCTGATCATGATCGTGCCCAGCGCCATTACCGCGACGACGCCCTCCAGCAACATCGCCCCGTAGCCGACCAGGACGCTGTCCTTTTCCCTGCGCAACTGCTTCGAGGTCGTACCGCTGCCGACGAGCGAGTGAAAACCGGAGATCGCGCCGCAGGCGACGACGACGAAGAGCATCGGCCAGATGTACTGGTCGTTGTTCGGGCCCGAGGTCAGGCCCGTGTACGCGGGCATGACCACTTCGAATTTACGGCCGAAGAGCATGCCGACCGCCCCGACGATGACCGCGAAATAGAGGAAATAGGAGGCGAGGTAGTCGCGGGGCTGCAGGAGGAGCCATACGGGCAGCACCGAGGCGAGCAGGATGTACCCGGAGAGAATCCAGCGCCAAGTCTCCATCGAGAATTTGAAGGGCTCCGTAATACCCGGATAGGCGCTGGCGAACCAGCAGGATCCGAGGATGAGCGGAACCATCACGATCGTGACGGGCCAGATGGAGATTTTGAAGCGATAGACCAGCAATCCGAAGACGAGGGCGAGCAACATGTAAAGGCAGGCCGAGAAGGCGACCGCCGGGTCGGCGGCCATCGTATTCGCCGCCAGCTGCAGGAATACGGCCACCACGAGAATCAGGGTCAGGATCGTAAAGGAGAGGAAGAGGTTTTTTCCCTTCTTTCCCACCCAGCGCTCAA
The DNA here is from genome assembly GCA_036803565.1 of Synergistaceae bacterium. Classification (GTDB taxonomy): domain Bacteria; phylum Synergistota; class Synergistia; order Synergistales; family Synergistaceae; genus DAIRUD01. The sequence continues at coordinate 7,263 of DAIRUD010000044.1, forward strand.
CGACCACGCCGACCGATTTTCCCTCGTGCCGGATCGAGGCGATCAGCGCTCCCGCATCATGCGGTCCACCGATAAAGGCGGAGCCGACGAGGCACCAGATATATGCCGGCAACCAACCGTACATCGATGCGGCCGTGATCGGTCCGACGACCGGCCCGGCACCGGCGATCGAGGAGAAGTGGTGGCCCATCAGCACGGCCGGGTGCGTCGGGCAGTAATCCAAACCGTCGTAGAGGCAGACGGCGGGCGTCTCCCGGCCGTCGTCCAGCCCATACAGCCGCACCATGAAATCGCCGTACACTTTGTAGCAGATACCGAAAAACACAATCGCGAATAAAAACATAAATGCCAAGGTCACAGCGGGCACCTCCATCACTGGCTTTCAGATAAAGTGGAGTAAAAAATCGTCGTAAAACCGTGTGTCGAAATCGCAAACCGTCAACGGATCGCATACTCGATATTCCCGTTCCGGCCGCGGGACGGCGAATCGGGGCCGACACCCCGCGAAAATATGAAGGTCCTCCACCCCCTCGCTGCCGCTACAGTTCCGCCCTCGTCTCCCTACCGCTCGTCCGCAGGCGTCGTGCGACAGCCAAAATTTACACGTCCCGACAATCGCCCAACTCGATTGCCCGGTCGACGAGGGGTGCGATGTCCTTCACACGGGAATCGCACCCCGCCCCCGGCCAATAGGAGTGAAACTCCAGGTACCCCCGCAGGCCGAACCAGAACGATCGAATCCTGCAAAGCGGCGTCGCGCGCTTCTCCAGAAAAAGAAAACGCTGCGTCATGACGTCTTCCTTCGGCGCGACGGCCTCCCACAAGCGTTCCCTGTCCTCCGGGGAGTTCTCGTGCCAGACGACCGTGTCCATCGCGTAATATTTCGCGACATCGCCCAAAAGCGCGGGCTTGAGAAATGTTACAAGGCGCGTGACGCCGCACATCCCCAACCAGCTCCAGGGCGCGAAGCCCCAATACCGCCACAACTCCATATCGCGCTCCATGACACCGGATAGAGCGGCGGACGCGGACATGGGCGGCCCCGGCCTCTCCGCGGCGATGACCGTATCGCCGTGCGTCAAGGGATCGTAATACTGCCCGACGCCGACCCCATGATGACGCAAAAGGCCTCGGCCTTCACCTTCGCACCGGAAGGAAGGCCGCCGAGGGAAAAGGTCTCCGTTTGACCCTCCGGGCTTTGTTGGGTCGATATGTCCTTTTGCGTTTTGATCTCGTCGTTGACGTAGATTACGATCCGATAAATATAATGTTTCAACGGATCGTTTACGTTGTGAGCGACTTTGACCGTCAGGGTACCCGATGGATTCCAGGAAAGCGCGACTTCCTTCGGGGGGTGCGCGGCCGCGAACCCGCAAAGGCAGAACAGGGCGATCATCGTTGCCGCGAAAAACACTCCAAGGACTCGTTTCAGTGGACCCACCTCCATAATCGGAATTTTCGCAAGACGCTTTTTTATGCTTTCAGCAAGGAGAGGATCTCCTCGAAGTCGGGCAGCGTCGCCATCTCGTAAACCTTCGTCCACATAACGGCGCCTGTTTCGTCGATCAGGATATTGGCGCGGCGCGAGATGCCCTCGTCGTCCATAAAGATACCGAGCTTCGCGGCAAGGCCGCCGTGCGGCCAAAAATCGGAGAGCAGGCGGAGCCGTTTCAGTTGCATCGAATCGCTCCAGGCCTTCTTCGCCGGCACGGCGTCCACGCTGAGGCCGAAGGGGATCACGCCGCGCGCGGCGAAGGCCTCGTAGGCCGCGTCCAGATTCTGCATCTGCTTTGTGCAAATCCCCGTCCAGGCCAGCGGGTGGAAGGAGAGCAACACCTTCTTTCCCCTACATTCAAGGAGCGACGCCGGCTTGTCGAACTGATCGTCGAGGGTGAAATCCTCGACGTTGCTTCCGATAGAAAGAACGCTTTGCATGTACAGCACCTCCTGTTTTTTCTGGAATAAAAGAAAAATTCAAATTCATTACATTCACAATCCTACCGCTTCAAAACGCGCAAGTCAAGCGATGGCGGACGGCCCCGTACCGCAGCAGACGGCTGGTTGTGTTGCGGTGCTCGATTTTCGGCTCCGTCGCGACACCTTAAATATTGTGTATACCGACGGTCTTTTTTATTTCCTCCAAAAGCCAGGTCTGGAAGGCATTGTTGTGGCGGTATACCTTCCCCTCGGTGTTGACGAAAGCGTGTTTCGTCCAACCCTCGGCGATCTCCTCGCTGTCGAGTGTGACTCGATACTCGAAGAGAACGCTGTGCGGCTTGATTTCCTTGAGCGGTGCGCGGCAGTGGAGGACGACGACATCGTCGTAGCTGGCGGGGTACTTGTATTTGCAGTATGCTTCGACGACGGGAAGAAAGAACCCCTGCGCCTCCCATCCGCGATATGTCCTGCCGAACTGTCGGCAGAACTCCGAACGGGCCACCTCGAACCAGGACAAATAGTTCGCATTGTACACAATCCCCATCTTATCCGTCTCGCTGTACCTTACACGCAAGGTCGCCGCCTGCATAAAGGGCGTTTCATCTTGATACGTCATCGGAGTCCCTCCCTTCTCGTCGCGTCCCCGCGATATTGCATAATTCCCCTCTGCCAGTATAATACATCATCGGACGGAGGGCTGGCCGAGTGGTCGAAGGCGGTTGACTTGAAATCAATTGTGGGGCGACCCACCGCGGGTTCGAATCCTGCGCCCTCCGCCAATCGCACAAAGATACAGCAAGATGCAAACAAGCAAACCCGCACAGACACTGAATTCACCCAGCACTCAGACAAGATAGCGTAAGATGCCAGAAGATGCTATAATGCCCCAACTGGTATCTAAAATGGTCTGCTGAAAATGAAACGGATACCACCCGGAGGCCGCCATGTTTCTTTCGGACACGAAAATACGGAATCTCAAGCCGACAGATCAAAAATACTGGACGGCTGATTCAGACGGGCTTTACATCGAAGTCGTGCCGAGCGGCAAAAAACGTTGGGTGTTTCGTTATTCCAAGGATGGGAAGCGCCATTGGAAGACGCTCGGCGA
>DAIRUD010000045.1:0-10255 GCA_036803565.1 Synergistaceae bacterium
GGTCGGCTGCCGCCGACCCCCTCGCTTCGCCTTGTTGGGAGGCAAAGTACTGCGGATTACTTCCGATACCACTTCAACAGCTTGTCGAGTTCCGTCTTGAGCCCGGCCGCGATCTCCGGCGTCGTCTTCTTCAGCGGCAGGATGGGGTCGCCGCAGTCGATATCGATCAATTTCATCGCTTCCTTCAGCGGGCCGGGGTTCGACTCCGCGAAGATCAGGCGCAGGATGGGCGTCAAACGCAGGACGATCTCCGCGGAACGCCGCAGCTCTCCCTGCCGAATGAGGTCGAAGAGGTCGGCCCAGATGTCGGGAACGAGGTTCGAGGTCGCCAGGATCGCGCCCTGCGCGCCGCACGAAACCTCCTGGTAGAAAAGGAACTCCTCGCCCGTCAGCACCGAGACGCGGTCCTTCACCCTGGTCAGAAGCTCCAGGACCTGGCCCATGTTCTGGCAGCACTCCTTCATCGCCACGATCCGGCCGTCCTTGTCGGCGTCGAGCAGACGCTCCACCGTCTCCGGCAGCATGTTTACGCCGGTGCGATAAGGGATGTTGTAGAGGATCAGCGGCAGGTCGACGTTTTTCAACACCTGCATGTAGTAATCGAAGATGCCGTCCTGATTGGCGACGACGTAATAGGGCGTGACGACCATGAGCGCGTCCGCGCCGAGCTCCTTACACTTGTTGCCCATCTCGACGACCTCGGGCAGCCCCGGGCCGATGATACCGGCGACCACCGGAACCCGCCCGCGATTCGCGGCGACCGTCATCTTGACGGCGTCGATACGCTGCGCCGGGGTGAGGGCGTTGTACTCCCCCGTCCCGCCGAGGACGACGAGCCCCGTATTTTTGTTGTCGATGACGTAGTCGACGAGTTTCTCCATCGTCGGCTGGTCGACCTTGTCAGACCTGAGCGGGGTACACAACGCGGTATAAATGCCCGTAACTTTCTCCATGTTCGTTCGCTCCTTTCGGTTTCGGGTGCCGGCCCGCAAAACATCGCGGACCGGCACGATCGCTCGCAAAGTCCGCTAGCGGTTCAGCAGCACCATACTGAACCAGGGAATATACGTGATCAGCATCAGGCAGGCGATCATCGCGCCGATAAACGGCACGAGTCGTTTGGATATCTGCACGACGCTGACTCCGGATATCGTCGAGGAGATAAAGAGATTACAGCCGTAAGGCGGCGTGGAAAAACCGACCGCCAGCGCGATGCTGATGATCATCCCGAAATGGACCGGGTCCACGCCCAGCTCCCGCACGATCGGCAGAAAGATCGGCGTCAGAATGATCGTCGAGGAAATATTGTCGACGAAGCAGCCGATGATCAAAAACACGATGTTCATCAGGAGCAGTACGACGAACTTGCTGTTGGCGAAACCGAGGATATAGCTGCCGACCTTTACCGGAATGCGCTCCAAGGTAAGGTAGGAGGCGAAGGAGGTCGCCAGGCCGACCATGAAGAGCGTCGCCCCGATGACGGCGATGGTCTCGCGGAAGGCCTGATAGGTCACTTCATAAGTCAGTTCCTTGTAGATGAACTTGCCGACGAAGAGCGCGTAAACCGTCGCCACGACCGCCGCTTCCGTGGGCGTGAAGATACCGCCGTAAATACCGCCGAGGACGATGCCCGGGACCAGCAGCGCCCAGATGGAGTCCGCGAACGTCTTGACCAGCGTCTTGAACGTCGGGAAGCTGGACATCCTGGGATAGCCCTCTTTTTTCGCATAATAGTAGGAAACGCCCATGAGCGCGAGCCCGATCATGACCCCGGGGATGATCCCGGCGATGAAGAGATCGCTCACCGACGTCCCGGTGATGACGCCGTACACGACGAAGGGGATGCTGGGCGGAATGATGCAGCCGATGGTTCCGGCGGCGGAAATAAGCGCCGCCGCGAAGGGCGGATCGTACTTCTTCTCCTTCATCATCGGCACCATAAACGAGCCGATGGCGGAAACCGTGGCCGCGGCGGAACCGGAGATCGCGCCGAAGAACATGCAGGCGACGACCGTCACCATCGCCAAGCCGCCGGTGATGAACCCGACGAGGCACTCCGCCATGGCGACGATGCGCTTGGAGATACCGCCGTGCGTCATCAACGAGCCGGCGATCATGAAGAAGGGAATCGCCAACAAGGGAAAGGAATCCATACCGGTAAACGCGTTTTGCGCGATCAGAATCAACGGAATATGGCTGCATGTGAAAATCGTAACCGCCGTGGAAATGCCGAGCGCGATGCCGATCGGTACGGAAAGCGCGAGGAGCACGCCGAGCAGACCGAAGAGAATGAGAATATTCATGCTACAAAGCCTCCGGCACTTTGCCAGTGCGAATGACGTCGCGGATCTCGAAGAAGAGCCGGATCGCCATGAAGATCGCCCCACACGGCACACAGGCATAGCCCCAAGCCATGTTGATTTGCATGGCGGCGGAGACCTGTCCCTGCTGGATGACGATCGAGACCAGTTTCACACCCTGATAACCGAGAAAGACGCTGAAGCCGAACCACAGAACGAGCACCAGAAGCTCCAGGGCGATACGGGCCTTACCCTTGATGCGATCCGCGATCATGCCGATCCGCAGATGGCGTTTCTCGCGCAGCGCGAAATCCGCCCCGAGCCAGATCATCCAGAGATACATATAGCGGGCGGCCTCGTCGATCCAGTGCAGAGAAGCGTTCAGCGAACGAAGCACAACATTGAGAAAAACGAGCAGCGTGGAGATCAGAAGCAGCAGGATCAGGAATTTTTCCTCAAGATCGTTGAGAAATTTGACCATTACGTTTCCTCCTCACGGTTCCCGGGGGAGGTATCCCCCGGGAACGCAGTTCGCAGCGATCGATTGCGGGCGGAGCCTAGTTGCCGGAGCGCGCCAGCTCGATCAGCTCGGCGCCGAGTACCGACTCCATCGTCTTGTAAACCGGAGCCGCGGCCTCCATGAAGGCGCTCTTCTCCTCGTCGGTCAGATAGTAAACCTCGACGCCGGCCTTCTCCAGCTCGCCGACCAGGTCCTGCGCGGCCTTCTGCTGATTGGTCCGGGACGCGTTGCGGAAATTCGCGCCGCCGTCCATGACGATCTTCTGCAGGTCCTCGGGCAGCCCCTTGAAGAAGCGCTCGCTGATGAAAAGCGCCGACGGAGCGTAGACGTGCTCGGTCATCGAGAGGTATTTCTGGACCTCGTAAAGCTTGGAACTGTAGATGAGCGTGATGGGGTTCTCCTGCGCGTCGACCGTCTTCTGCAGCAGCGCCGTGTACAACTCGCCGAAGTCGATGGGGGTCGGCGTCGCGCCGAACGCCTTGAAGAGCTCGATATGCGCCGGGATCGGCTGCACGCGGATCTTGACGCCCTTCAAGTCCTCGGGCCTCTTGATGGGAGCCTTGTTGTTGGTGATATTGCGGAAACCGTTCTCCGCGAAGCAGACGAGGCGGACGCCCTTGGGAACGAGCTGCTCGTTGAGGATGTTGGAGAGCTCGCCATCGAGCGTCTTGTAGGCGACGTCGCGGTTCTTAAACAGATAGGGCAGGTCGAGCACCTGAAACTTCGGGGCGAGGCCGGCCGCGATGCCCGGCGAGAGCATCGCCATCTCCACCGTCCCGATCGTCATGCCCTCCATCATCTGGCGCTCGCCGCCGATCTGCGCGTTGGGGAAGAGTTCCACGAGGATACGGCCGTTCGACTCCTTCTCCACATAATCCTTGAACGCTTCCTTGAAGGTGATGAAATTCGCCTCTTTGTCGCTGGCGCTGTAACCGAACTTGATGACCGCCTCCGGTTTCGCGAACGCCGCCGCGGCGGCCATGGTGACGAAAAGCGCAGCAAACAGAAAAACGCCGATAGTTTTTTTCATAACAGAAACCTCCTTATTCAGTCGATGGATTCGCTCGTTGGGTTCGATACCCTCGTGCCACTACGGTTGCTCGGTCCGTACGCCCCTCCTTTCCGGATACGCGACTACTTCGCGCCCACCTCGACCAAAACGGACTGCAATTCCTCGATGCTGTCCGTCATCTTCGCCACAGTCCGCAGGATTTCCACGATCTCGTTGCTGAGCTCGATGCCGTCGCGCATCGCCTTCTCGCGCGAAAACCGCTCCTTGTCGCCGGGGATCAGGACCGGCAGACTGGGATCGATCGGCTCGGCCTTGCGGTATTCCTCCACGATGCGCGCCACGTTCTCCCGGATGCCCTTCTCATCGCCGAAGAGCGCGGGGTCGATCGCCATGAAGAAGAAGCAAATGCCCTCCGTCGCCAGCGGAATGAACTTGCTGGGAACGCCGCCCGCCAGGCCGCCCGTGAGCAGTTCGACCAGGAGGGCGAGCCCGTAACCCTTGTGTCCGCCGTGCTCCTCGCTGGATCCGCCCAGGGGCAGCAATCCGCCTTTTTTCGGCGTGGAGACCAGCGTCCGGTTGTCGCCGTCGTGCAGGATTTCGAGCACCTTCTTGAAATCCGTGACGCTCTTTCCGTCCGGACCGATCACGACCTCGTCGGGGACGATGCCCGTCTCGGCGAAGACCTGGCTGCGGCAGAGCTTGCCGTGTGCCATCACGCACGTCGCCATGTCCAGAAGGAACATCGGCTCGTCGCCCGCCACGGGGAAGGCCACCGCGATCGGGTTGGTCCCCAGAATGCGCTCCGCCCCGCGCGTCGGGCAGACGCAACGGACCGTATTGGTGGAGGTGATGCCGATCAGCCCCTGCTCCGCCATCATCTCCGGCCAGTGTCCCGCGAAACCGTAGTGATTGGCGTTGCGCACGACGGTGATGCAGATGCCGGATTTCTTCGCCTTTTCGATGCATTTTTTCGTGGCGATGTCGGCGATCACGTACCCCACGCCGGAGTGGCCGTCGAGCACCAGCGAAACGGGCGTCTCGAAGACCGTCGTCGGGTCCGGCGCGTCGAGCTTCAGGTTGCCCGACTTGAGATGGCTGACGTAGGTGGTGAACGCCGCCACGCCGTGCGAATGCAGATGGCGGGAATCGGCTTCCACCAAGCAGGCCGACACGGTGGACGCCTGATGGTCCGAATACCCGAGTCTCATGAACATCTTTTTCGCAATCCCGTAAAGATCCTCATACTTCACGACAAAACTTCCCATGTTCCTACCTCCTCTTTTCTATCCCTCAAGGATTATCGCGCGGCAAGTTTTTTGTTTTTATACCAACGACAGGCCCAATCTGGAAGACCATAACCCACCAGATAGTGTTTTTTTCGCGAATCCCGTTACATTTCACCGTAAACATCGCTCATCGCAACAAAAAAACAAGAAATTTCGACTTGATATTTCTAAAAAACAAGGAAAAATCCAGAAGCACCTATTTCTTGCAAAAATCACCGTTTTCTTTCCTGGTCGACCATGGAAGACTAGATTTTTCTGAATAAGCGGATTATAATACCTCCGAGCCGACGATGCAACATTTTTATCGCAATTTTTAAAAAACGTCGTACACGAACGCAATCGCGGGACATTTTCACCTTTTTAAGGTTTACACTTTAAATGCGAAAAAACGGCATTGTTTTTCAAAGAGCGGCCAGGAAAAGCCCTTTCGAAAACCGGGGGAATGCGCCCGTCCCGAGGTACAGCCGACGGCGATGAACGACGCAGAGGAGATGATGGATCGATGAACGAAAAACGACAGCAAGTCATCGAAAAGATCCTGGAGGAGATCCATTACGGCAATATCGTCGTCAAGGGCAGGCTCCCCTCCGAGCGACAGCTCGCGCAGCGGCTGAACGAAAACCGCACGGTGGTGCGGGAAGCCCTGATCTCCCTCGAGGCGATGGGCGTCATCGACATCCGCGAACGCCAGGGCATCTACCTCTCGACCCAGGAGGGGAACGAGGCCAAGGCCCTCCTGAACATCATCGGCCAGTGGCCGGCGGACACGCTCTCGCAGGTCATGGAGATCCGCCAGCTTTTCGACCCGGCCGCCGCCGCGCTCTGCGCCATCCGCAGCAATCGCGACGACGTGGAGAAGTTGGCCAATTGCGTCGAGAGCATGCGCACCCTGCTGCACGACGGCAACCCGGAAGCCGCCAAGGCCGGCGCCTATTGGAACACCATCTATCACTCGATCATCGTTTCCTCGACGGGCAACTCCTACCTGATCCGCATCTACGAGCACATACTCTCCACCATCGAACACAGCATGTCGCTGATGCGTTTCGGCAGGGAGCCGAACGAATACGGCGGACGACACATCTCGTTCCGCGAGCACGAGAGCCTGCTGCAGGCCATTCGCAACCGCGACGCCGAAGAGGCCGCGCGGATCGCCGAGGAGCACCTGGCGCACACGATCAAGGCAATGGTCTCCCTGGGGCAGATCGTTCCCTCTTCGGACCTCTACGGCCAGAAGGTGGCGGGCAGGCTGTGCCTGGAGCAACCGAACGACGAGAGGGAGAAAGAGGGCGCGCTCAAGATGTCGCTCGCCGCGTTCGCGGCCACCGGCGGCCTCGACACTTCCCGCTGATATCCCCGAGCGGATCGATGAGAATTGGAGGAGAGGACATGCGATTCGACGAAGAGATCCCCTATCAGATGATCAAGCCGAACTTCACCGGCTTCTCCCGCATGGCGGAGATCGAACAGCGCTTTCCCGACGATTTCGTCGCGGACGTCGAGGCGGCGGTGCGCGGCGAAATCTCCCGGCTGACGCTGCCGGACCTGCGGGGCGCGCGCATTGCGATTACGGCCGGGAGCAGGGGCATCCCCAATTTCGGAGAGACGGTCGCGGCGATCGGCCGCCTGCTGCGGGAGAAGGGGGCGCAACCGTTCGTCGTACCGGCCATGGGCAGCCACGGGAACGGCGACGCGCAAGGGCAGGTCGAGGTGCTCGCCGCCTGCGGGATGACCGAGACGTCGCTGGGCATGCCCATCCACTCCTCGATGGAGACCGTCCTCTTGGGCACATCCGAAAGCGGCGCGCAGATCTACTGCGACAAAACGGCCTTCGAGGCGGACGGGATCGTCGTCTGCGGGCGCGTCAAACCGCACACGGACTTTCGCGGCCCGATCGAGAGCGGCCTCTGCAAGATGATGGCCGTCGGCCTCGGCAATCACGAAGGCGCGGTCGCGTTCCACAAAACCGGGCGCGGCGAGATGAGCGAGCGCCTTCAGAGCGCCGCGCGCCTCTTCCTCGCGAAGACACGCGTGCTCTTCGGCGTGGCGTTGATCGACAACGCCTACCATCGGACAAAGCGCATCGAGGCCGTCCCCCCGGGCGAGATCCTCTCGCGGGAGCCCGATCTTCTCGTCGAGGCCGCCGCAGCCATGCCGCGCCTTTTCGTCGACGAAATGGACGCGCTGATCGTGGACCAGTACGGCAAGGAGATCAGCGGCGCGGGGATGGACCCGAACATCACGGGGCGTTTCCTCTTCGCGCCGCACCTCCGCTATCCGGGCTATCCGTACGCGAAAAAGATCGCCATCCTGCGCCTGACCGAGGCCAGCCACGGAAACGCCGCCGGGCTCGGGATCGCGGATTACGTGTCGCGATCCTTCGCGCAGCGCTTGGACCTGGGCGTGACCTATACCAACAGCCTGAGCTCGACACTCAGCATGGGGAAAATCCCGATGGTCATGAACAACGATCTCGACACGATCTACGCCGCCGCATCCTGCTGCGGAAAGCCCGACGTCAAAGAGGCCAGAATCGTACGGATTAAAAATACGCTGGAAATCGAACGGATTTTGGTGTCCGAAAACCTTCTGGACGAATTGAAGGAGAAGCCGAACGTGCGCGTCGTCCGCGAACCGGAAGAACTGCGCTTCGACGCCGACGGCAATCTCGAGGGGTTGCCCCGATAGGCGGGAACCGGCACGCCCGCGACGCGCAAACAAAGAGAGGACGCGGCCCCGCCGCAGCGCATAAACCGAGCAAGACGAGGAAGGGGAAGGAAAAACGAACATGCATCCGGAAGACACCTATGACGTTCTGATCGTCGGCGCCGGAGTCGTCGGGAATGCCGTCGCGCGCGAACTGTCGCGCTACGACGTCAGAACCGCCGTCCTGGAAAAGGAGCCCGACGTCGGCCTGGAGACGAGCTGCCGCAACAGCGGCGTCGTCCACTCGGGGATCAACTACAAACCCGGGACGAAGCGGGCCGTGTTGAACGTGCGCGGCAACGCCATGATGGACGAGCTCTGCGCGCAGTTGAAAGTGCCGCTCAAGCGCATCGGCAAGCTGACCGTCGCGCTGACCGAGGGCGACCTGCCCGGGCTGCACAAGCAGCGGGAGCAGGGAGAGGCCAACGGCGTGCCCGGCATGAAGCTGATGGACAACGCGGCCATGCGGAAGATCCAACCCGGCATCGAGGGCATTCTCGGCCTTTGGACGCCCTCCAGCGGCATCATCTCGCCCTACGGCCTGACCATCGCGCTGGCGGAGAACGCGCACGCCAACGGCGTCCGCTACTTCCTCGGCAACCGCGTCGAAACGGCCAGGCGCATGGCGGACGGAACGTTCGAGGTGGGCGCCCGCGACCTGCGCGAGGGGCGGGAGCGGACGTTTCGCACAAAGGTCCTGATCAACTCCGCCGGCCTGTACTCCGACACGGTCAGCCGCATGCTCGGCGTGGACGACGCGCTGATCTGGGCCTGCCGGGGAGAGTACTACGTCCTGGACAAACGCCTCGACGGCTCGCTGAAAACACTGATCTACCCCGTTCCCGGCCCCAACGACCCGGGCCTGGGCATCCACCTGACGCCGACGGTGGACGGCAACATCCTGATCGGCCCGAGCGCCGTCTACATCCCCGACGAGGACCGCGAGGACTACCGCGCCACCGCGCCGGTCATGGCCGACCTGCGCCGCGAAGGCTTGCGTCTGCTGCCCGACCTCGCGGCCAGCGACTTCATCCGCAATTTCTCCGGCAACCGCCCCAAGCAGACGCCGCCCGAGGTCGGCGGCAACGCCGACTTCACCATCGAGGAGACGAACGTGCCCGGCTTCATCCGTCTGCAGGGCATCGAGAGCCCCGGTTTGACGAGCTCCCCCGCCATCGCGCAGGAGGTCGTCGAGCTGGTGCGCGGGCGGCTGGAGTTGAAGCCCAAGGACGATTTCATCGCCGAACGCCCCGGATACGTCGGGCATTTTTCGCACCTCCCGAAGGAGACGCGCATGGAGTTGATCCGGCAGGAGCCGGACTACGGCGAGATCTTCTGTCGCTGCGAGCAGATCACCAAGAAAGAGGTCCGGGACGCCGTCGAGAACCCCCTCGGCTCCTGGTCGCTGATGAGCATCAAATATCGCTCGCGGGCGATGATGGGCCGCTGTCAGGGCGGCTTCTGCGTGCCGCGCATCGTGCGGATGCTGCGTGACGAATACGGCTACGCCCCGGAGGACTACCGCATGCGCGGCGGCGATTCGTACATGTTCACCGGCACCGTGCACAAACCCGTGCAGGGAGGGGAGCAGAGATGAGCACAAAAACCGCACGACACGACGTCGTCGTCATCGGCGGCGGCCCGGCCGGTCTCGCGGCGGCCCTCGCGGCGCACGAGGCGGGGTGTAAGGACGTCCTTCTGATCGAACGCGACCGCCGCCTCGGCGGCATTCTCAACCAGTGCATCCACGACGGCTTCGGGCTGCATCGCTTCAAGGAAGCCCTCTCCGGCCCGGAATACGCCGCCCGCTACATCGACATGCTGGAGAAAACGGACGTTGCGGTCATGCTGAACGCCATCGTCCTCGACCTCTCGCCCGAGCGGAAGCTGCTCGTCTCCACCTACGGCGAGCTCGCGGAGATCGAGGCCCAAGCCGTCGTGCTCGCCATGGGCTGCCGCGAGCGCGCGCGCGGCGCGCTCTCCATCCCCGGCCACCGTCCGTCCGGCGTCTATACGGCGGGAGCGGCGCAGAACTTCGTAAACATGGAGAACATCATGCCCGGACAGCGGGTCTGCATCCTCGGCTCGGGTGACATCGGGCTGATCATGGCCCGCCGCATGACGCTGGAGGGGGCGAAGGTCGAGGCCGTCTTCGAACTGCTCCCCTATTCCAGCGGCCTGCCGCGCAACATCCAGCAGTGCCTCGTCGACTACGACATCCCGCTCCACCTGAGCACCACGGTGGTGGAGATCGTCGGGATGGAGCACCTGGAGGGCGTCCGGGTCGCGGAGGTGGACGAGAACCGCCGCCCGATCCCCGACACGGAGCGCTACGTTCCCTGCGACACGCTGCTCCTCTCCGTCGGCCTCATCCCCGAGAACGAGCTCGCCCGCGAAGCGGGCGCCGCCCTCGACCCCGCGACCGGCGGCG
>DAIRUD010000046.1:0-10034 GCA_036803565.1 Synergistaceae bacterium
ACATGACGAGCTACTGCGAGGCCGTGCGCGAGCTCGGCGTCGCCGCGGGCGAGGTGCCCAGCCGCAAGGGCTACCCGGCGTACCTGTACAGCGACCTGGCCTCGATCTACGAGCGGGCGGGCGTCGTGCGCGGGCAGGGCGGCAGTGTGACGCAGCTGCCGATTCTGACCATGCCCAACGACGACATCACCCATCCGATCCCGGACCTCACCGGATTTATCACGGAGGGGCAGATCGTCCTCAGCCGCGACCTCGACGGGAAGGGCGTCTATCCCCCGATCGACGTCCTGACGAGCCTCTCCCGCTTGATGAAGGACGGCATCGGCAAGGGCTACACGCGGGAGGACCATCCCAACGTCTCCAGCCAGCTCTTCGCCTCGTACAGCAAGGTGCAGGACGTCCGCTCCCTCGCGGGCGTCGTCGGCGAGGACGAGCTGTCGAAGACGGACAAACAGTTCGTCGCCTTCGGGGATTTCTTCGAGAACCGGTTTCTCCGGCAGGGAAACGACGAAGACCGGGAGATCGGCCACTCCCTGGACATGGCGTGGAATATCCTTGCCGCCCTGCCGCGCGGGGAGCTGACGCGGGTCAGTTTGGAGGAGATTCGCGAGCATATCCAGGAATAGCGATCGTTGTGCGGCGTTTGGCGATGACGACGACAGGCGCGTTTTTGAAATATAGGCCTTTTGGCCTATGAGAATCGCGCTTAAGTGATTGCATTGATCGGTCGAAAGGATTATACTCTTTAGCACACTATACAGGTGTGAATGTCTAGTGTGGAAGGGGGGATTCCAATGTACTGTTCGAGTTGCGGTTCCGTGCAGGATGACGGGGCGACGACCTGCACCGCTTGCGGTGCCCGGATCGAAGTCCTTGTCGCGCAGCGGGAGCCGGTCTCCGTGGGGGCGGTGTTCCCCGAAGAGCCGCCTTTCTTCTCCCAGACGTACGTCGCCAACGATACTGCGAAGCCGGTGGAGGAAGCCCCTTGGATCGACCCGTCCGTTCGCGGCGTGGAGATATCGCGCCACGAGAGTTTGATCGCACGCCTCGACGAGATGGAGCAGCAACTCGCAAGCCGTTTGAGCGAGCCGATCCCGGAGCCCGCCGCCGCGACCCTTGATGCGGCGCTGGATGAGAAGGAGGCCTCGCTGGACAGCCTCTCGACGACGTTGGATGCCCTGATTTCGGACCTTTTGGAGCTGGAGATCAGCGAATATGCCCGCCCCGACTTCATTCACCCCGACGAGACCGGTTTCCCCGCGCGGGATCCGCACGCCTACCGGGCGCCGCAGTCGCCCCGGAAGCAGCGGAGCATTCAGGATACCCTGGTGTTGATCGCGCTGATCGCCGCCGTTTTCCTCATCGGTTTGAGCGTCGGCCTGTGGGGTTCTTATGTGATGGGCATCTAGCCCATCCTGCGATTGTAAGCACGCTTTTATCCGTTATAATCCGAAGAGGCCCCGACTTGCCCGGGCCTCTTCTTTTTTTATTGCGCAGCGGGCGTTCTTGCGCGAGCCCGAAGGGAGCATTGCATGATGACAGCGAGGATCGGCTTGATCGTCAATCCGATTGCCGGAATGGGCGGACGCGTCGGCCTGAAGGGGACGGACGGCGAAGCCCTGTCGTTGGCCCGCGAAAGGGGCGCGCGCCCTCTCTCCCCCTATCGGGCGGAGCTCTGCCTGCGGGCTCTGAGGGACTTGCTCCCCTCGGATGTCGCTCCGGCGTTTTTCACCGGCCCCGCTGACATGGGAGAAGCACAGGCGCGCTGCGCCGGATTTGCGCCGACGGTGTGCCCCTGCTCCGGTCCTTCGCGGGAGGAGACGACGGCCGCGGATACGGCCGCGGTCGCCCGTTGGCTGTTGGATGCGGGCGTCGACCTGCTTTTGTTCGCCGGAGGGGACGGAACCGCGCGCGACGTCTGCCGCGCCATCGGTGAACGGCTGCCGGTGCTCGGGATACCCGCAGGCGTGAAAATCCACTCCGCCGCCTTCGCGCGTTCGCCGCAGCAGGCGGCCGCGCTCGCCGCCCGCTATCTGGGCACGGATGCGGCGGTGAGGACGGAGCGCCTCGGGGAAGTGATGGACATCGACGAAGATGCGTATCGTGCCGGATCCCTGCGGGCGAAGCTGTACGGCTACCTGCGCGTGCCGGACGAGCCGGGCGGGGCGGGGATGCTGCAGGGATTGAAATCGGGAAGCCCGACCTCGGACGCGGAGGACCAGCAGGCGGTTGCCGACTGGCTCGCCGAACTCGTGGAGAATGCGCCGGAGACGCTCTTTCTCGTCGGTGCCGGGACGACGACCCGCGCGCTGTCGCGCGTTTTGGGAGAAGAGGGCACCCTGCTGGGGATCGACGCCTGGCGAAGTGGGCGGTTGCTGGCGGCGGACCTGGCGGAGCGGGACATTCTCGCGCTTTTGGATGCCTCTGCGGACGCCAAAATCTTGGTGACGCCGATCGGCGGGCAGGGGTTTCTCTTCGGCAGGGGAAACCAGCAGTTCAGCCCGGAGGTGATTCGGCGCGTGGGGACGGATCGCGTGATCGTTATCGCGACGCCCGGCAAGCTGGCCGCCCTTGGGGGGGCGCCGCTGCTCGCGGATACGAGCGATCCGGAGTTGGATGCGTCGTTGGAGGGCTATTGCCGGGTCGTGACCGGGTACGGGCAGTACACGATGCACAAGATCCGTGCGGCATAGAGAAAACCAATCGTTGCAATATTGCCATAAAGCAGGAGTGCCGGGGATTGCATCCCCTGCCGCGGTGTTTTCTCCCGGGCAGAGCTCCGCAGAATTAACAAATTTTCGCAAGTTCGCATAACCGCAATGAAGAGGGGGATGGCGTGATGGAGGAGTCGCGGATCGGTCTCGTGCTTTCCGGCGGGGGCGCGAAGGGCGCCTACCAGGTAGGAATCGTGCGCGCACTGGCGGAGATGGGGATTCCGATCGCGGCGATCGCGGGCGCGAGCATCGGCGCGCTCAACGGGGCGGTGATCGCCTCCTCTCCGGACCTGGGGACCGCTTCGGAGCGCCTCGACGCCCTGTGGAAGCGCCTCGCGGAGGACCCTCCGGTCGGGGAGGGCAATCCGGCCCTGTTGCGCTTCCTGGACGAAGCGGGCTGGCGCGTCGATCCGGTATTTCGCTATACGGCGAAGTTGGCCGACGAGATGGCCCACAATCTGCTCCCCTCGCTGCGCTCCAAGGGGGACGCGCCGCTGTTGGACAACCGCAAGATTCGGACGCTTCTGTGCGAATATGTGGACTTCGACGCCCTGATGGGCGGACAGCGGCTGTTCGTCTCCGTCTTTCCCAAGCACGACCTGTTGGAGAGCCTGATCGAGGCCGGGCAGGCGTTTCTCGGCGTGCGGGAAAACCCCGATTCGCAGTTTCTGCTGGTGCAGTCCCTGGCGCGCGAGGATCAGGAGAAGGCCCTGCTCGGTTCGTCCGCCATCCCGCTTTTGCTGGGCGCGCAGAAGATCGGCGACGAGGAGTACGTCGACGGCGGCCTGGGCGGCGTCGCCTGCTCGCAGGGCAATACGCCGATCCGGCCGCTTCTCGAGGAGGGGTACGGCCCCATCATCGTGACTTCGCTGAGCGACCGGCGGGCCTGGAACCGGCAGCAATACCCCGATGCGGACGTCCTTCCCGTCGAGCGCGAGGAGCCGATCAGCCGGAACCTTCTGCTCCCGCAGTTGTTCGACGTCCTCTCCTTCCACCCGGACAAGATTCGTTCCTGGATCGCGCAGGGCTACGAGGACGCGACGCGCAGCGTCGGGCCGCACCGCTCCCGGCTCGCGCAAAGCGCATCAGGCGAGCGATAGCGCGGCCTTGAATTTTTTCATGTAACTGCGGCTGACCGGGACGACGAGGTCGCGCTTTTTCAGCCGAATTTTGTACGTATAGTTGAAAAAAGGTTCGATTTCGTGGACGTAATCGAGGTTGACGATGAAGCTCTTGTGCGTGCGCAGGAACTTGTCCGCGGGGAGCTGAAGCTCCAGCTCCCGCAGCGTGTAGTTGAGGCTGTAGGTGTCCGCCTCCGTCGCGGCGAACGTGACGTGGTCGCTGCTCTGGAAATAGCAGATGTCGCGGATGTCCACCAGTTTCCACACGTGGTTTTTCCGCATGATGATCTTGTCGTTGTTCCTCCCCGGCGCGGCGGCGGGGACGGTCGTTCCCCCGTCGCGCAGCAGGCGCTCGACCGTCTGCGCCAGGCGCTCCTCGCTGAAGGGCTTGAGCACGTAGTCCACGGCGTCGAGCGCGAACCCCTCCACCGCGTAGTCGTCGAAGGCCGTGACAAAGACGATCTTGATTTCGGGCAGGATTTCCCGGACTTTTTTCGCCAGGGCGATGCCGTTGACGTCGCCCAGCTTGATGTCCAGAAAGACGATTTCCGGGCGCAGCGCGGTCAGGCTGCAGATGGCGTCGAGGGAGTTGTCGGCCTCGCCGATCACCTCCAGTTGGTCGTACTTGCCGAGGATGAACTTCAGCTCGTCGCGGACGAACGCCTCGTCCTCCACGAGAAAGACGCTTCGGCGGCGGGCGGCCTCCCCCTTAGCCATTGGAGAACTCCGGGATGACGATCGTCACCTTCGTCCCCTCCTCGGGACGCGAGTCGACGCGCCAGGTCAGGTCGTCGCCGAAGCAGTTGCGCAGGCGTTTGCGCACGTTGTCCAGCCCGACCCGGTTCGAATCCCTGCTCTGCGGAGCGTCCGCCGCGAAGCCCATGCCGTTGTCCTCCACTTCGATCTTTACGGCGTTCTTTCCGGTCTCGTGCTTGGCGCGGATGGAGATGACGCCCCCCTCCCGCTTGGGCAGCAGGCCGTGCTTGATCGAGTTCTCGACCAGCGGTTGCAGGCTCAGCGGCGGCAGGTAGCAGTGCAGCGCCCGGTCGATGTCGTATTGGATGCGGATCTTCGAGGCGTAGCGCGCCTGGATGATCTCCAGGTAGGCCTCGATGTGTTCGATCTCGTCCTGCAGGGAGACGAAGCGCGCGTTGATGCGCAGGTTCTTGCGGTAGAACTCCGCGAGTTTGTCGATGACGTTGCGCGCCTTCTGGGGGTCGGAGCGGCAGAGGGAACTGATGACCGTCAGGGAGTTGAAGAGGAAGTGCGGGCTGATCTGGGTCTGGAGGACCTTGATCTCCGCCTCCTTGAGGAGGTTGGAGCGATACTCCAGGTTGCCGCGCGTCAACTGCGCGGAGAAGAGCTTGCCCAGGCCCTCCGCGAGGCCGCAGTCGTAGGCGTTCGGCTCGCCGCGCTTGCCCAGCAGGAAGTAGCCGGCGACCTCCGTCTCGTCGTACAGGGGAACGCAGGTCCAGTGAACGCCCTCCCGCTCGAAGACATGATAGGACGCCCCCTGGCGGAAGATCTCCGGGAGGTTTTTCCAGGGGACGGCGGCGACCGGCGGGTCGTCGTCGGGGCGGTTGCACGCGATGGGGCGGCCCCTGTCGGCGATCAGGACGTGGCTGAAATCGGTGTTCTCCTCGACGGTGCGGATGACCCCGGTCAGGTTCTCCGGAATCAATCCCTGGCGGAAGCAGGACGAGATCTTCTCGGTCATGGAGAGGACGAGCTCCGACTGCCGCGCCTTGACCTGTTCGCGCTCCTCCTCGACGCTCTCGATGAAGGTGATGAAGAGGGCGACGCCCAGGGAGTTGATGATGAGCATGGGGACCGTCATGTTCTTGACCAGCAGCACGGCGAAGTCGAAGGGGCGGATGAAGAGCAGGAGCATCAGCTTGCGGAAAAGCTCGCAGGCGATGACCGTCAGTGTGGCCAGCGGCCAGAGTTTTTTGAACCTGGGCGAGTAGCGGGAGAGCGCGCCGGCGAAAGCGCCCTCGATCATCATGGAGACGCCGCAGACCAGGGCGGTCGCCGTCCCCGCCTTGACGAAGAGGATGCGGTGCAGTCCGGCGATCGCGCCGCTGAGGATGCCGACGAGCGGGCCGCCGATCAGCCCGCCGACCGCGACGCCGATGACCCGCGTGTTGATCAGCGAGTTGTGGAACTCGATGCCGATGCCGGAGCCGACGCAGCCGAGGCCGCCGAACAGAAGCGCCAGGACGAGTTTTTCCCGCATGCGCTCCGGCTGAGCCGAGAGGTGGTTGCGGACGATGTTGAGCTTGGAGAAGACGAATGTGATGAAGAACAGGACGCAGAAGCTCTTGGCGAACTCCCACAGGATCGTCGGCGTCATCTCTTCCCCTCCTGGGCGTACGGCCGCAAGGATCTGAACTCATTCTATCATGCGCCGCGGTTTGACAGAACGGCGCGCGGATGATAAAATCCCAGCTATCCTGCAGGAAGGGAGTGTTCGATAATGATACGTCCGTTCAACGGCATGCCCACCATCAGCATTATTATTATTATCAACGCGGCTCCCCCTCGCGGGATCGGCGTCTAGCGCCGTTTCTGACAAGCGAGAGGTCGGAGCCTTCCAAGCGGGAAGGCTCCGTTTTTTTATGTCGAAGGAGGCGTTTGATATGGTGGATATGATGCAGAAGACGGTGGAGGTCCGCTGGCATGGACGGGGCGGCCAGGGTGCGAAGAGCGCTTCGACGGTTCTGGCGGACGTCCTGTTCGCCGAGGGGAAGCACGTACAGGCGTTTCCGGAGTACGGCGCGGAGCGTCAGGGTGCGCCGATCCGCGCCTACAACCGGGTTTCCAACCGGCCGATCCGGCGGCGCTGCGGTGTGCAGAACCCCGACGTCGTCGTGGTCGTCGACCCGACCATGGTCGAGAGCGCGAACCCCAGTGAGGGCTGCGCGGCGGACGCCGTCTACCTGGTGAACTCGCCGCAGGACGCGGCGGCGCTGCGGGCGCGTATGGGGCTGGACGAGCGCGCCCGCGTCCTGGCTGTGGACGCGACCAGGATCACGCTGGAGGAGTTGGGGCAGAACCGCCCCAACGCGCCGTTGCTCGGCGCGCTGTCGCACGTTTTCAGCGACATCCCGGTGGAGACGTTCGCCGACCGCTTCACGAAGAAGATGCGCGGCCTCTCCCCGAAGCAATTGGAGGCCAATCGCCGGGCGATCCTGCGGGGCCGTCAGGAGGCGCGCTTCGTATGAGCGTTCCCGCGCCGCGTCCCGGCGGTCCGAAATCCTGGCGGGAGATTCCGCCCGCGACCATCGCCTTCGGCGCGACGGCGCGCTACGTGGAGACCGGCCTGTGGCGGAGTATGCGCCCCGTGCTGGACGCGGCAAAATGCATCTCCTGCCTCAAGTGCTGGGTGCAGTGCCCGGACGACTCCGTCCGCACCGACGAGAACGCGAAGGTCTGCGGGATCGACTTCTTTTTCTGCAAGGGGTGCGGCGTCTGCGCCGAGATCTGCCCGGTCGGCGCCATCGCCATGCGGCCGGAATCGGAATTCTCCGACGGCGAAAGCGCCGGGGGCGGAGAAAACCCGGGAAGCGTAGGTGAGTTCATTGGCTCGTAAGGAGCGGGAGCGCGAGATGACGTCCGGGAATCTCGCCTTTGCCGAGGCCATGCGCCAGATCAACCCGGACGTCGTCGCCGCCTACCCGATCACGCCGTCGACGGAGATCCCCATGCGCTTCGCGGAGTTCGTCGCCAACGGCGAGGTCGACACCGAATACGTCGCGGTGGAGAGCGAGCACTCCGCCATCACCGCCTGCGTCGGCGCCTCCGTCTCCGGGGCGCGGGTCATGACGGCCTCGTCGGCGAACGGCGTCGCCCTCATGCACGAGATCTTCCCCATCGCGGCGTCTTTCCGCGCGCCGATCGTCTTCGGGCTGGTCAATCGTTGTCTCGGCGCGCCGATCAACATCCACTGCGACCACTCCGACAGCATGCCGGAGCGGGACAGCGGCTGGATACAGATCTATTGCGAGGACGCGCAGGAGGCCTACGACATGGCGCTGGCCGCCGTCCGCCTCGCCGAGCACGCCGACGTGCTCACGCCCGTCTTCGTCTGCCAGGACGGTTTCATCACCAGCCACTGCTACGAGCCCGTCGAGTTCCTGCCGGACGACGTCGTCCGGACCTTCGTCGGCGAGCGCCCGGAGCATTATCCCCTGCTGGACGTCGACCATCCCGTCTCCTACGGGTCGTTCGTCATGTCGGAGTATTATTTCGAGATCAAGCGCGCCCAGATCGAGGGTATGTACAACGCGCCCCGCGTCTACGAGGCCGTGGCGCAGGAACTGTCGTCGCTGACCGGGCGGGATTATGCCCCCATCGAGGCGTACCGGGCGGAGGACGCGGAATATGTCGCCGTCATCCTCTCCTCGGCGGCGGGCGTGGTCAAGGACGTCGTCGACGACCTGCGCAACCGGGGCGTGCGCGCCGGGTGCCTGCGTCTGCGCCTGTACCGCCCCTTCCCGGCGGAGGCGCTGTGCGCGGCCTTGCGGGGCAAACGGGGCGTCGCGGTGCTCGACCGCTGCGCCGGGATTGGGGGGACGGCTCCCCTCGCCGCGGACGTGAAGTCGGCGCTGTACGATCTCGACCCGCGGGTGCCGGTGCAGGAGTATGTCTTCGGCCTGGGCGGCCGGGATTTCTATCCCGAGGACGCGGAGGCCGTCTTCCGCCGCATGATCGACGGGACATACGGCGCGCCTCGCTTCATCGGACTGCTGGAGGACGACAATGGCTAGCGTGAATCTCAAGGAAACGACGAAAAAACTCTCCCCGCTCTGCGAAGGGCACCGGATGTGTCCCGGCTGCGGCGCGCCGACGGCGATCCGCCAGGCGTTCCTGGGCGTCGACGACCCCGTCGTGGTGGTGGCCGCCACCGGCTGCATGGAGGTCTCGACGACCGTCTATCCCTACAGCGCCTGGCGCTCGCCCTACCTGCACGTCGCCTTCGAAAACGCGGGCGCGGGCATCTCGGGCGTCGAGGCGGCCTATCGCGCCCTGCACAAAAAGGGGAAATTCCGCGACGGCATCAAATTCGTCGCCTTCGGCGGCGACGGCGGGACGTACGACATCGGCCTGCAATCGCTCTCCGGCGCGCTGGAGCGCGGGCACGATTTCACCTACATCTGCTACAACAACCAGGGCTACATGAACACCGGCGCGCAGCGCAGCGGCGCGACGCCGCGCTCGGCATCGGCCACGACGTCGCCCGCGGGCAGCGTCCTGCCCGGCAAGTTGCAGCGCGCCAAGAACCTCACCGAGATCGTCGCCGCACACGATATCCCCTACGTCGCGCAGACGACGCTGCACAACCCGATGGACCTGATCGCCAAGGTCAAGCGGGCGATCGAGACGCCGGGGCCGGCCTTCGTCAACATCCTCGTCCCCTGCCCGCTCTTCTGGAAGATCGAGGCGCGCGACCAGGTAAAGATCTGCAAGCTGGCGGCGGATAGCCGCTTCTGGCCCGTCTACGAGGCCGTAGACGGCAAATATTCCCTCTCCTACGATCCCAAGCAGCCGGTGCCGGTGGAGGCCTTCCTGCGCGAGCAGGGCCGCTACGCGCACCTCTTCCGCAAGGGAAACGAGCGCATGGATCTCGTGGAGGACGCCCAGCGCGACGTCGAGAAGGAATGGGAGAAGCTGCGCCGCAAGTGCGCGATGTCGGCGGAATGATTCTTGCCTGCGGTTCGTTCCGTCAGTCCGGCCACGCCGCGCTGACGGCATTGGCGATTCACTCCGTAAATCGGACCGCGCATACAGGACATCCTGTCCTGATGCGCTCGCCCGACATCCTGTCGGTCGCCGATTTGCTGCGTTCATTCGCCAATACCGCCATCGCTTCGTAACGTGATCGTTGAGCGCTTTGAGTTCAAAACGTCCCGGCCTGCGTTTCATGGGCCGGGATTTTATTTTGGCCGAGGCGTCTTCATGTTGGCTGGAATCGTTGTCGCTTGGATGGGGTTGCCAATTTCGCGATGATTGTCGTAGACTTTATTTGACTTTTTGAGGTGTTGA
Organism: Synergistaceae bacterium; assembly: GCA_036803565.1. Lineage (GTDB taxonomy): Bacteria > Synergistota > Synergistia > Synergistales > Synergistaceae > DAIRUD01. The sequence continues at coordinate 9,881 of DAIRUD010000046.1, forward strand.
GGTGTTGAGGTGTTGAGGTGTTGAGGTGTTGAGGTGTTGAGGTGTTGAGGTGTTGAGGTGTTGAGGTGTTGAGGTCCAACAAAACGACCCGCCGGATGCTCCTCCGCGCGGGTCGCATAATTTCCTTTTATTCGATTTCTAATCCAAATAGCCC
>DAIRUD010000047.1:0-10012 GCA_036803565.1 Synergistaceae bacterium
CCGGGATGCGCACGACCGTCACGGGCTCCGTGCGTTCCGTCGCCTCCTCCGCCTCCGGCGGCACGTCGATATCGGGACCGGTCAGAAACAGCGAGGGATCGCCTTTCGGCATCAGGCGCATTTCCGGCTGCGGTCCGAAGACATCTTTCGCCTCGTCCGCCGGCTCCGGTCCATCCATCGGCTCCGGCCCTTCCGGTTGCGGCGAGGCGGCGCGCGGAGGTGCCTTTGCGCCGACCAGTTTCGCGGCGAAAAGGGCGGCGAGGGAGTGCATGACCAGATAAACCGCAAAATCGAATGGAAACGCGCCGCCCGTGTTCCAGACGGCCCAAACCGCTCCCAGCAAGGCCAGCACGGCGCTCAGGAGGCCCAGTTGCCCCCAGCGGGCGCTGCGCAGCAAGATCGAGATGCCGCCCGACAACGCCAGGACGCCGGACACGATCAGCAGCACGCCGATCGCCGTCACGAAGTCGCTCGGCGCGCCCTCCCCCGCGCGCTGCGCGAGAAAGGCGAGCGCCTGCACCAGCCCGTCCGCGCCCGGGAACGCACCCGCGTCGAGCATGATCAGAGCGCCCTGCATCATGGAAAATATGCTGCAAACGATCGACAGCAACACGAGGAACATTTCACACTACCCCCTTACTCTTTCTCCTGCTTTTGCTTCGGCCGTGCGGCTTCCCTTCGCCCGCTTTTCGGAAAAAAGCGAACGGGCGCGACCGGTCCTCCGTAATTTCCGCGCGGCGGGCCGCATGTCGTAGATTATAATACAAGCAATCAGGAGTGCGGACGACCGCAAACCGCAAATCGAACAACGAAAGGCGATCACTTTGATTCTCAGCGCAAGTCGGCGGACGGACGTGCCGCAGTATTACTTCGATTGGTTTCTCAACCGCTTGCGGGATGGGTACGTGCTCGTACGAAACCCCGCGAAAGGGGGGGCGATCCGCTGCGTTCCGCTGTCGCCGGACGTCCTCGACGGCATCGTCTTCTGGACGAAAAACCCCGCCCCCATGCTGGATCGGCTGCCGGAGCTGGCAGCCTATCCCTATTACGTGCAGTTCGCGATCAACCCCTACGACAACGAGATGGAGAGCGCGCTGCCGCCGCGCGAGGAGCGGATCGAAACGTTCCTGCGCCTGTCGGAAGCCGCCGGAGCGGAACGGACGGTCTGGCGCTACAGCCCGCTCCTGCTCAGCCCCAAGTACACGCCCGCGTTCCACGCGGCGCAATTCGCGGAGATCGCCGAGCGGCTTCGCGGCGCGACGACGACCTGCAATCTGAGCTTTCTCGATATGTACGGCAAAATACGGGAGGCGATGCGGACGATGCAGGTGGAGGAGACCAGCAAGGGGCAAAAGCGGCTCATCGCCGGGGAGTTGGCCAAAATCGCGGCGGAAAACGGCATCGAGCTGCGGGCCTGCTGCGACGCGCAGCTCCTCGCCGAGGGCATTCCCCCGGCGCGCTGCGTCAGCGCGGAACTCCTGTCACAAATCGCGGGGAAACGCCTGTCCGTCCCCAAGGACGCGCACCAGCGCCCCGCGTGCCTGTGCGCGGAAAGCGTCGACGTCGGCGCTTACGATACCTGCCCCAACGGCTGCCGTTACTGCTACGCCAACCACTCCGCCGCAACCGCGCGCACACGGTCCGAACGGCACGATCCGGCATCTCCCATCCTCGGCGACGGCATCACGCAAGACGACCGCATCGTCGACAGGAAATGCCGTTCGCACGTCGATCGGCAGATGACGCTGTTCTAGGACATATCTGCGCAGGTATTCGCCATCTCCGCATACCGCTTCCCCGGAACAGCTTCCCGCCCCCTACCCGCCGCCTCGCGAGAACGGCCATGGGGCCGCGTACGTCGGGCAGGTAACGGAACCGTCACGGCCGTCGCCTATCTATCCAATCGGCCCGGCATTCGCGTATCGCGCGCATCGTCAGGCCGCGTATGAGATCAGAATTCGACGTTGCCCCGCGCGGCGGAAGCCGCCGCTTCACGGCCTTCGGACGTGCGGAGGTGGCGCATCGCTCCCTCGGGGAACCCCTCGCCCGCCTCTATGCCGTATTGCGGCAACTCGTGCGGGATGCGGGCATCGGTAGACCCGGCGTTCCGGTATTCCACAAACGCCTTGTCGTGCAGCCGGATGTGCTCTTTGAGCTGCTGCACGATATTCCTGTGAAACGAGAGGATGTTCGACAGCGTCGGCCCCTGCTCGAGATACCGCTTCTTCAGGCGGCGGAAGGTCGCAAGATAGTTGTGGTGCAGGGCCATGTGCGTCTCCGCCTGCGGATAGCCGCTCTGCTCGTGCAGTCGTTGCTCCCTGGCGAAATGACGCTCCGCGCACGCCTCGAGGAACTCCAACTCTTCCTTCGCCCTTCTGCCGCTCTCCGCGTTGAGCAACGCGTCGATATGCTCCAAAAGCTCGCGATTCTGGCTGTCCAGCTCTTGCAAACCAGTCGCAAGGGTCTCTTCCCATTGCTGCCGCATGTTCGACTCCCCCTTTCCGGGACTGCGACGATCATAATCGCCGAAAGGGAGAAAACGGAGAGCACTTCTCACGCAAACCGCTACGCAAGATCACCGATTTAAACTAATGTAATTATGGTTCACTAATTTTCAAATTCTCCGCGCGTACTCAACCTTGCGCCGTCGCCTCGAATACGGCCACTTCGGAGGGCCCGGCCAGGAGCGGCTCCCTCGCCTCCTTGAAGCGGGCCAGATGCGGCGTCCGCTGGTGTCGCCGCAGCACCTCCATGTCGTCCCAACGCTCGACGAACAACAGCTCCTCCGCGCTCTCCGTCGAAGCCATGAGCTCATAGCCGATACAGCCGTCCTCCCGGCGCGTCGCCTCCACGCACGCTCGCGCCGCCTCCACGATTTTCTCCCGCTGTCCGGGCTTTGCCCGCATTCTGGCAAGTACGACGATCATACCCGACACCTCCCGCCATCGATATGGCTTCATTATACGACCACCACCGATATTACCCGTGCAACAGCGGCCACGCTCCGTCATTCTTGGTATTGCCGGGGGCGATCATATATTGTAGTCTTTCATTCGCAATGCGTTTCTACCATATCGATTCCAAATGGAAAGGCGTGAGAGCTATGTCGTTCTTCGAGGACTTCAAAAAATTCGCCATGCAGGGAAACGTCATGGACATGGCGGTCGGCGTCGTCATCGGCGCCGCGTTCGGAAAGATCGCCTCGTCCTTCGTCACGGATATCCTGATGCCCCCGCTGGGGCTGCTGCTGGGCAAGGTCGATTTCTCCAACCTGTTCCTCAACCTGGGCGGCACGCCGGTGCGCACGCTCGCCGAGGCAAAGGCGGCCAACGTCCCCGTGCTCAGCTACGGCGTGTTCCTCAACACGCTGCTCGACTTCCTGATCCAGGCCCTGGCCATCTTCGTCATCGTGCGCCAGCTGCGCAAGCTCCGTCCGGAGCCCCCGTCCCCCGAACCAAAGCCAATGAAGGAGTGCCCGTTCTGCATGTCGCAGGTCGACGCGCGGGCGACGCGCTGCCCCGACTGCACGTCCGAGCTGCGCGCGTAATTTCGCACGACGTTTCTCGAAGCAAGCGGGCGCGCCAAGGGTGAAACCGGCCCTTTCTCCGCCGGAAACCCGGCGGGTTGTCCATCAGCAAATCCCGCATACGGGCGACACACGCAGCGAAGCGATGTTTCGCCCGTATATTTACGAACGGTTGCTTTCATTTCACAGCAAAAATCGATTGCCGAGCAACATATGACACACCCGCATGTCGCGCCCCCTTTTCGGGCGCGCGGCGACATGTTATACAATATGCCGAAAGCGCCCGCCGCGCCGTATCCACCTCGATTTTGGCATTTAGGCCCGCGAAAGGAGTGGACACTTTGCCGAAAGGGACGATCCGCACGATTCTGCTCGCCGCCCTGCTCCTCTTTCTCGCACCCGCAACGCCCGCCCGGGCAGCCGACCTCCCGGAGCGCGTCCGCAACTCCGGCGTCCTCCGCGTCGGTTCGCAACAGACCTATCCGCCGATCGAGTTCCGCGAGCCGCGGACGAAGGCGGTGCAGGGCGTCTCGGCGGAACTCCTCGCGGAAATCGCCCGCCGCCTCGGCCTCCGGCTGGAGTGGGTGCAGTCGGACTACGGCGCGCTCATCACGGGCGCCAGGGCGGGACGGTTCGACGTCGTCTCCGGCGGCATCAGCGATCAGCCGGAGCGGCAAAAAGAACTCGATTTCGTGAACTACATGCGCACCGGCACCGGCATCCTGTGCCTGGCGGAGCGCGCCGGAGAATTTCACACCATCGCCGATTTTTCAGGGAAAAAAGTGGCCTTCACGCTCGGCGCGAAACGCGTCGAAACGGCGGTGGCCGAGGCCTCCGCCGCCCTGCGCGCCGCCGGCGCGCCGCCGATCGAGAGCGTCATGCTGCCCAACACGCTCGACGCCAAGATGCAGCTCGACATTCGGCGCGTCGACGGCTACCTCAACGAGACGCCGACGCTGGCCTACATGATGCGCCAGAACCCCGGCAAGTACGCGCTGGTGCAAGACGGAGCCTACATCCTGACCCACCTGGCCACCTCGTGGGGCTTCGCCAAGAGCGACGACGTCCTGCGCGACGCGGTACGCCGCACGGCGCAGGAGATGCTCGAGGACGGCACCTATGCCGCCATCATGACGAAATGGAACCTCGCCGGTTCCATGCTGCCGGCAATCACGATCAACCAGCCCATGGAAGGACGGCCGTGAGCGAGGGGAACGCGCCGCCCCCGTGCGCCGCGCCTTCCCCCCGCATCGTCCATAGGAAGAACCGCGCCGCCTGGCTCGCGGGCACAGGCACGCTGTTCCTGCTGCTTCTGCTGCTGCGCGCCTGCATCCGGGCGCGCGTCGTCGCCTGGGATATCTTCTTCCGTTATCTCTTCGACGCGGAAATCCTCTTGGGAGTCGGCAACGCTTTCCTGATCGGGACGCTCTCGCTGCTGCTCGCCTCGGCGCTGGGCTTTGGCGTGGCCATCGCGCGCATGAGCGGCAACCCCATCCTGACGGTCCTCTCCGCCGCCTACGTCTACCTGTTTCGCGGCATCCCCATGCTGCTGCAGATCATCTTCTGGTACAACTCCCTGCCGATCATGTTTCCCCGTATCCACATCGTCGTCCCGCTGCTGCGCCTGACGCTGGTCGACGTCCAGATGATCGACGTCGTGACACCCTTCCGGGCGGCGCTCATCGGCATCTCCCTGGCCGAGACCGCCTACATGGCCGAGATCATCCGCGGCGGCATCTCCTCCATCGACCGGGGGCAGCGGGAGGCCGCACTGGCGCTCGGCCTGCGCCGGGGACAGGTCATGCGCCGCGTGATCCTGCCGCAGGCCTTCCGCACCATCCTGCCCAGCGTCGGCAACGAGTACATCAACCTGATGAAATCCACCTCGCTGGCCATGACCATCGGCTTCATGGAGGTGTTGCGCGTGGTCACCAACATCTACTACACGACCTTCGAGGTGGTGGAACTGCTCTGCGTCGCCTGCTTCTGGTATCTCTTCCTCGGTTCGTTCGCGACCCTGTTGCAGACCGTCGCCGAGCGCCTCTACCCCAAGCGGTGATGCGGGTGCCTTCGCAGACCGCCGAAACCGTCATCGCGATAGACGTCCAGGACGTCTGGAAACGCTGGGGAGCGTTCGAGGCGCTCAAAGGGATCTCCTTTCGCGTGCGGGAGGGAGAGCGGGTCGCCGTTCTGGGGCCCTCCGGTTCGGGGAAGTCCACGCTGCTGCGCTGTATCAACCATCTGGAGACGATCAGCGCCGGCAGGATCTACGTCCGGAACCAGCTGGTGGGCTACGAGGAGCGGAACGGCGCGCTTCACGAGCTGGACGACCGGAGCCTGAGCGAACAGCGGGCCCGCATCGGCATGACGTTCCAGAACTTCAACCTCTTCCATCACATGACGGCGCTGGAAAACGTCATGCTCGCCCTGCGCCTGGTCAAACGCCTGGACCGGGCCGCCGCCGAGGCCGTGGCCCGCGGCCGCCTCGCCTGGGTCGGGCTGGAGGACAAGGCCGACGCCTATCCCTCGCAGCTGTCGGGAGGCCAGCAGCAGCGCGTCGCCATCGCCCGCACCACGGCGATGCAGCCCGACGTGCTGTTGCTGGACGAACCGACGAGCGCGCTCGACCCGGCGCTCTCGCGGGAGGTCGTCGCCGCCATCCACGAACTTGCCGCCGCCGGACAGACGATGCTGATCGTGACGCACGAGATGTCCATCGCGCGGCGCTTTACCGACCGGGTACTCTTTCTCGCCGACGGCGTGCTGCTGGAGGACGCCCCCACGGACAGCTTTTTCGAAGCGCCCGCGACGGAGCGCGGCGCCCTCTTCCTCCGCCACCTGCAGGAGGGCCGCTGATCGTCGTATCCGTCGACGCATATGGCGGCGAATATGTTAAAATGTACGAAAAAGGGGGCGAAAATGTGGCGAGGGGCGACAGGGAGGCATCGATCGCGACCGGCGTTTACAAGCAGTTGCGCGACAGGATGATGGCGCTGGAGATCAAGTCCGGCACCCGCCTGATCGAGGACGAGATCTCGGCCGAGCTCGGCGCGGGCCGCACACCCGTCCGCGAGGCGCTGTTGCGCCTGCAGGGCGAAGGCCTTCTGGAGCGCAACGGCGGCTGGATCGTGAAGGAGATCGAGCCCTCCATGATCGTGTCGATCTTCGAGTGCCGCATGGCGATCGAGGGCTACGCCGCGCGCCTGGCCGCCGAACGCGTCGCCGCGCGGGACATCGAAACGCTCCGCGACCTCATCGAACAGATGGAGGTTCCGGAGATCACCCGCACGGAGGAAAATCGCCTCAACCGCATCTTTCACGAGACGATCATCCTCGTATCCGGCAACACGATCTTCCTGGAGATGTACGAACGGACCCAGTTTCCCTACTGGAACCTGCGAACCCCGCTGGTCATCTTCTCCCCCGACGACAAGAAATCCGTCTCCGCCCGCCACCGCGAAATCCTGCGCAGCCTGGAGAATCACGACCCCGACAGGGCGGAAAAAGCAGCCCGCGACCACATCGAAGACACCTTCCGCATCGTCCGGCAGGCGCTGCTCTAAGACGGAAATTATTCACAAATTGCTTTCATCTGTCCGACGCGTGAAGCGAAGGGCTGGCGCACAAAAAGCAGCGACCTCGATCTTCGGCGTTCGCGGCTGCCTCGCAGGCGACCTTTTCGATTCTTCTCGATACCTAAAGCGAGTACAGATTCACACGCATTTTGGAAAAATGTTTCTGATTGAACGTCGCGACCTCGAAGCCTTGTTCCTGCGCCGTGACGGCAATATAGGAATCCGCAAAACCCTGCTTTGTCGTTTTCGCCAAATGGATCGCTTGTTTTACATACCCTTTGTCCAACACCTTCAGGCCCTTCCAGGCGACGACAGCCTCCAGGACGTCTAAGATCTCGCTGTTGGAACGACCGAGCGCGCTTTTCAAAACCCACGACAACTCGAACAGAACGGGCGGCCCGACGACCAAACGCATTCCGCCCCCTGCCGCTCGTTCGAACAACGCCTTCGCCTTGTCCGTCTGTTGCGGATCCGACGTCTCGAACAGGCGCATAAAAACATTCGTATCCACGAAAACGTCTTTCATTCCTCGCGCTCCAGCATCTTACGGCCAAAATCGGGGGACAGCAGCTCCTCTTCGTCATCGGGCAGATTCGCATCTCCCAAAAACCCGACGTAGTCCATCAAGTCCTTCGGCTTGCGCACGATCGCGACATCTCCCCGAATTTCCCACAGCAGATAATCCCCGGTTTCGAATCCCATTTCATTGCGTACGAACAACGGCACGGTCGCCTGTCCCTTACTCGATATTTTTGTCATACCGTTCCTCATGATACTTACCTCCATTGCGATTCTTACTATTAATATATATGTAATACATTGACCGGTCAAGAAGAATTTATCGATGAACAATACGAAAGAGAACAGATCTCCCATCGTTTTTCAGCCCTCGATACCCGGAGCATTTTCATCTCGCGGGACTCCGCCCCCGCCAACGCCCACCGCCAAGGAAAACAACTTCCTTTGCATCCCTCACCCTTGCCAATATTTCAACGCCGATCCCCTCTCGACGGGAATACAGGAAAAGGGCCGCGAAGGACGTTGTCCCCGCGGCCCCCACGTGTTCGTCTTCGTGCTTTTCCGGCTACATCGACAGCGACAGCAGGTTGCGGTAGATCGGGTAGGGCCAGATATCCGCCGACATCATGCCCTCCACCTCGTCGCACTTCGCGCGGATGCGCTCCATCATCGGCACCACGTCCTCGACGATCGCCGTCGCCCGCTCGCGGATCGGCAGCGCGTCGATCCGCTTCTTCGCCTCGGCCAGCCCCTTGGCTTCGCGCAGCAGCTCCACCTTGATCGTCCCGAGCTCGCGGATAAACTCCCGCCACTCCGCCCCCTCGGGAAAATCGACGCCGTCCAGCGCGGAGAGAGAATCCTTCTCCAGCTTCATCTGTTGGGAAATCGCCGGAAGCACGCCCTCGTACAGCATATCCCACAGCAGCGCCATCTCCACCTCGATGGCCGTGCAGAACGACTCCATGCGGATGTCGCGGATCGCCTCGACCTCGCGCCGCTTGTAGACGCCCACCTCCTCCAGCATCGCCACCGTGCTCTCCTCCAGCATCAGGTCGATCGTCTCCGGCACCGTATGGGCCTTGATCAGCCCCCGGCGCTCGGCCTCGGCGGCCCACTCCTCGCTGTAGGCGTCGCCCTCGAAGAGGATGTGGCGGGATTCCTTCATCACCTCGGCGACGACCTCGATCGCCGCGTCGAGCGGATCGGCCCCGGCCTCGACCTTCTTCTCCATGCGCTCGGTCACCTTCTTGATCCCCCAACTCCAGACGGAGGCCACGGCGGCGACGGGGACGGCGACCGCCTGCGAGGCGCCGGGCGCGCGGAACTCGATTTTATCCCCGGTGAAGGCCAGCGGGGACGTCCGGTTGCGATCGCTGTCGTGGGCATTGATCTGCGCCAGCTTGGCCAGCCCCAGGTCCATCGTGGGCTTTTTCTTGAGTGCGGCGCTGCCCCGCCCGATCTCCTGGATCATCTTGGTGAGCGCGGCGCCGAGATAGATGCTGATGATGGCGGGAGGCGCTTCGTGCCCGCCGAGCCGGTACATGTTCCCGGCCGTCGCCGTCGTCGCCTGGAGAAAGCCGAAGTGCTTCGAGGCGCCGTAGACGAACGACGCCAGAAACGTCAGAAACACGATGTTCTTCCGTTGGTTCGTCGAGGGCTTGAGCAGGTTCCGCCCCTCGCTGTCCACCAGCGAGAAGTTCACGTGCTTGCCGCTCCCGTTCATGTCGGCGAAGGGCTTCTCGTGGAAGAGCAGGCGCAGCTCGTGCTTGCGCGCCAGCTTGCGCATCGTCTCCATGATGATCTGGTTCTGGTCGCAGGCGGTGTTGGCCTCGGCGAAGAGCGGCGCGAACTCGAACTGGCAGCGCGCCACCTCGTTATGCCGCGTCGCGATGGAGATGCCGAAGCGCGCCAGGTCCCGCTCGACGTCCTCCATATAAGCCAGCACGCGCGGGGGAATCGCGCCGAAGTAGTGGTGATCGAGCTTCTGGTCCTTGGCCGGCGGCGCGCCGATCAACGTCCGCCCGCAGAAACGGACGTCCGGGCGCTTCTGCGCGCGCGGCCGGTCGAGCAGGAAATACTCCTGCTCCGCGCCGACCGTCATGCGCACGTAACGGATGCCCCGCTGCCCGAACAGGCGCAGCAGCTTCATCGACTGCGTCTCGATGGAGTCGAGCGCGCGCAACAGCCCCGTCTTCAGATCCAGCGGCGTCCCGTCGTAGGAGAGGAAGACGGAAGGGATGCAGAGCGTACCGCCCTTGGGGCTCTTGACGATGAAGGCCGAACCGCTCGTGTCCCAGGCGCTGTAGCCGCGCGCCTCGAACGTCGAGCGCTGCCCCGCGGAGGGAAAGGACGAGGCGTCCGGCTCGCCCTGCATCAGGTCCTTGCCGCGGAA
>DAIRUD010000048.1:0-10006 GCA_036803565.1 Synergistaceae bacterium
GGCCGCTTTTACATGCGGCGACACAACTCCGACCGCGTCGCTCGCACAAACGGGCGACGCCGCCCCTCAGAGAATCATTCGAGTACCTCTTTGGGGAAGAGGTATGGGCGGCCGGGCTTTTCGTTCACACGGCAACTCTGCGGCGCAACCGCGGTCTCGGCCTTCTCCCGGAGCTTGAAAAACGCCAGTTCCTCCTTCAGATCGACAGAAAGCCCCGCGAGGCCTTCCGCACCTTCGGCGATTCGCTCGGAGGCCACCGCCAGCTCCGCGGAGTTCTCGCGAATATTCCCGCCGGCTTCGGCACTGTCGGTAATCTTCATCGCCATCTCCTGGACCGTCCGCGAAATCTCCTCGGCGGACACCGCCTGCTCCTCCGCGACGGCGGCGAGATCCTGTGTCGCACCGGCAATTTCGCGAAGGGAATCGACCATCTGCGCGATGGCGGATTTCGTATCGGAGGAGAGCTGGCACGCCTGGCCGGAATCCTTGGCGTTGGATCGTGCGGCATCGACGATGCCGCCCAGTTCTGCGGTTATCGTCTCCGCCAGTTCCGCGATGCTCTTCGCAGCGATATTGCTCTCCTCGGCGAGCTTCCGGACCTCCTCGGCGACGACGGCGAAACCCCTCCCCGCGTCCCCGGCCCGCGCCGCCTCGATCGCGGCATTGAGCGCCAGCAGGTTCGTCTGGTCGGCAATGCCCTCGATCTGAGAGACGAACGCCTGAATCTGCCCAGCCCGCTCACTGAGCTCCAGGATGGCGTGCGTCGCTTGCCCGGCGGATTCCGCCACTCTGGAGATCCCGTTGACGGCGCGTTGGACGGTGTCGATCCCGGCGTTTCCGGCACCCATCGCCGCCTCGACCTTGAGGGCGATATCCGTCCCCCGCTGGGCCGTCGCCTGCGCGCCCGCCGCGACCTCCTCGACCGACGCGTTCACCTCCTCGCTGGCCGATGCCAGCGCCTCCAGATTGCCGCTCAACGTATCGATATTCGCTCGAAATTCCTCGACCGACGCGTTGGTCTCCTGCGCCAACGCCGAGAAATCCTGCGCGGCGAGGGAAATATGGTTCCCCGAAGTATCCGCCGAACGAAGAACCCGATTCAGCTCGACCGACATCGTCCCCAGCGAACGCCCCATATCCGCGATCTCGTCCCGACCGACGCCGTCGAGCACAACGGTGAGGTCTCCCCGGGAAAAATCGGCAATTCCCGCCATCAGGAGCTTGACCGGCCGGGTGATCGTGCGGGCGATACCGAGCGCGATGAGGATACCCGCAACGATGGCGATACCCGCGGAAAAGAGTAAGACCGCAACGGTTTTCCCCAGCGCGGCGACGCTGTTTTCCGCAAACTCCTTCACACGATTTTGCGCCCTGGCGGATGCCTCCGAGGACTCGACATTGAAAGCCTCCATTAGGGGCAAGCACGCCCGATTCACCTGGTCTAATTCCGTGAAGGCGGCCACGAAGGCGGTCAAGGCATCTCTGTACGCTTTGCTCCTCTCGGTCATTTTCACGATCATTTCCCTGCGGCTGGGATCGCTGGTAATCGCGACCAGAGATTGGACGTTCTCGTCAATCAAATCGAGTTGTGCGAGATTTTTTTTCATGCCATCGATATCATTGGCGACAACGGCTCGTTGTATGGTACGCCTCAGATCGGTGACCCCTTCCCCGATATCCCTGCCGATTTTAATCACCGACAGGCGATAGAGAATACCCTCCGTCGCCCCCGTACGGGCCTCCTGCTCGGCGGAGACAAACATAACCCGAAACATTTCATCCGCCATGGCGTCCATCTCTTCTCCGGCTTGCAGCATGATCGCGTAATAACGATTTTTTTCCTTGATCATTTCGATCGTCTTATTCACATCCAACACATATTCCTTGTAAATCGGCTCGACCGTTTCGACAAGATACTGTAGACCGGCCAGCGACGAATCGTCGCGATATCGCGCCCGCGCTTCCTCCAACAAGCCCGTCACTTCTTTCGCCCGCGCTCTCACGAGCTCCGCCTGTTCCTCGGTTTCGACCAACTGCATGCCACGCATCGCGTAAAACAACTCATAGGCCGCACGCTCGACATCGGTATTCAACAACATCGAGGGCACCACACCCGTTGCGAGAAAAGCGCTTTCACCGCGCACTCGGCCAATGTTGTGCCAACTGACACCGACAGCGGCAGCAAAGACGATTAGCAAAAAACCGAATCCCGACAACAATTTGGAACCGATCTTCATCCTCCGCCACAAAACAACCCACCCCTTTCTTCATCCCCGATGTTTCATCATCCTTACGCTTTCGAGCAAAACCCCGCACGCCGCCGCATTTCCTCATAACGAACAACAGACAACAGAACCATTGCGCCAACATATCGCGAGAGAAATGCCTGGCGAAGCCATCGTCGCTTCGTCGGGCTCCCGGACATTCCGCTTCAAGGGCGACAAGTTCCCTGAAACGCCGATCTTTTCAAACGACGGATCGCCGTCGATTTGATCCGGGAAATATCCCCTACGTGTCCGCCCAGAACCGATCGGCATTCTCTTTCAATTGCGCATACGTTAAAGGCCGACTGAACAGAAACCCCTGCGTGAAATCGACGCCGTAACCCTTCAAAAGACGGAACTGTTCCTCCGTCTCCACGCCCTCGGCCACCACCTTCATCTCCAAATGCCTGGACAGGTCCACAAGCATTTGCAACAGGTATTGCTTGTAACGATCCGTTTCGATTCCATCGAGGAACAATTTATCCGTCTTCAGAATACGGGCCGATATGCGGATGAGGTTTTCCAGAGAGGAGTAGGCCGTTCCGAAATCGTCCAGGCTCAGGCGAATACCCCGCTCTTCGATCAATCTCAGCCCGTTGAGGTTTTCATCATCGAAGGGCATCCTCGCACTCTCGACAACCTCAAAATTCAACTTATGCGGAGGAAATCCGGTCCGAGACAACGTTTGACAGAGTTCGCAGACAAACGATTCGTCGATCTTCTGCATCGGGGAGAAATTGATGTCGAGAACGAAATCCTTTTCATGCAACCCAATCTCGACGCACTGCGACATCGCCTTCCTCCGCACCCATGCGTCCAGCTTGCCGATCAGCCCGAGTTGCTCGGCAAAGCGGATGAACACATCGGGCGGCACCTTCGTCCCGTCGGGAGTAGTCCAGCGGCAGAGCGCCTCCGCCGCGACCCAACGCCCCGTCTCCGTTTCCACGATGGGCTGATAATGTAACTCGAACCCCTTCATGCCGTTCTGGATACAGTTAATCAGCGCATCCCGGATTCTCAGCGCCCATTTGGCGGCGCGGTCGACGTTTTCATCGTAAACGACGTAACCCTTTCCATCCTGCGGCGCCGCTTCGATCATCCGCAGCAACAGACTACGCATCTCATTCCGAACGTATTTGCCGTATACGATGCCCATCTTGATGGAACAATACAGGGATACGTTTCTCCCCCCCACCGACAGCGTCCACGTCTGCTCGAAGCGACGCACGATGGCCTCCGCCCGCTCTTTTGCGTCCTCTATGGACACCCCGCGGCCCAGAATGGCGAACCCGTCCTCCAAGCGGTACATTTGCGCCCGCAACGGCTCGCTGAAAATAAGCCAGTCGCGAATCTGGATCAGCAGATTGTTCCCGTTGTTCCAGCCGTACAAATTGTTGATCTCGCGCATACCGCTGATCGTGAAATAAAGGAGTGCAACCGTCTCGACGTTGGCGAGGGCGTTGATATCCTCCTCCAGCTTGCTTCCGTTGGGCATGTTAAGAAGGTTGTCAAAGTAGACGACATTGTCCGTCATGAACTGCGAGAGCGTGATGTCCGTGATGTTGTTGATCGTGAGCAAGAGATGAGGGCCGCTCTCCAAGTGGATGCGGTTCGCCGACACCTGCTCCCATTGCGTCCGTTCGGCCCAGTAATAGATGGCTGTATGTACATCCCCATCTTCGCACGCCTTGGCGAGATGATCGTAAAAAGGGATGAATTCCGGCAGAAAAAAATCTCCGTAATGGCAGTGAATAAGCTCGCCGTGCTGTTTTCCCAAGTCCCTACAGACGTGCCCGTTGACGTACTTAACCATTCCGTCATCCCACCCGATCAGCAAAACGGCAGCCTCCATCTCGTCCATCAACGACGTCAGGATCGACGAAGAATATTCGGCGCCCAACGCCTCATAAACAGACAAGTTCGTGTCTCGCACAGTCCTCACCTCATATTTTCCGTTTCCAAATACTGCTCGCTTCCGCTCCTATCACTTCCGTCGCCGGACCAAGAAACATCTAACATGCGCTTTCGGAAACAGGCATCGAGAGAACCGCCCTCCCGCCGCAAGGCCCCCTTGCAGGGTGCAATATATTCGAGAAACATCCCCCTCTCCTAGACAGAAAAACGTGAAACGATACGCACCCGTCCGTTGCGGATGTCCGCAACACACCCCAAACACCGCCTCCGCCCCGACCCAAGCGCTCTTGCACCGATGCTGATTGTCGCAAAGGCAAGTACGAAAATAGAGACAAAACCAACGCAACGGCGACGGGTTCCGTGAATTCCCTCGACACAACCTTTTTTCACGCATTCAGCAATTATGCGTATTCTAAATCGGAAAACCACGCAGAAAAAGTCTCCCGACATCCAGTACCCGAGTGCATCCCGCGAGAATATCGGTAGCCGTAAGGGTATTCGCCTTCTTCATTCATGCGCGTATTGCGTATGGCATTTCCGGCAATTCTTGTTTTGCAATTACGAAAATACAGCGATGTCGGATTTTCCAACGGGCGTAGCATGAAAATGCCGTTGTGAAAGCAAAGTTGACACGACAGGAATCGCGATGTTATTTTGAGAAGATCGACTGTGGAAAGGCGGATTCACATGCGACGGGAACATTTGCTGCGGAAGGATTGGATCGTCAGCCGAGCACGCATTCGCGACATGTTGTGCGCAGGGCTGCAACACCCCATGATCTGTGTTACGGCGGGACACGGCTATGGAAAGACAACGGCCGTCGCCGATTTCTGCCGCGACACCAGCCGCAGGTTGATCTGGATACATCTTCTGCCGATCGACAACGATACCCAACGCTTTTGGAGAAAATTTCTCGACGCGATCAAACATGAACTGGCAGGTCTCGAAAAAGCCCTGAGGGAATCAAACATGGAGTTTCCCGACACGATCGAGCGGTTCGACGATTTCCTGCGCGTCATCACCAAGGAAGGCTACCGGAGCGACGACGTGCTGCTCGTCTTCGACAACGTGGAAAGCGTCGAAAACGAAGTCCTGCAGGAGTTCATCGCCGGCCTGAGCCTGGCCGAATTGGAGAACCTTTGCGTCATCCTGATCAGCAATAAAATGTCGACGCTCCGAAAATATACCGGCACCGGAAAGCACTACCATATCGGCAGCGACGACCTGCGCTTCACAAGCGCGGAAACCACTCAGCTCCTCGCACACTATGGGCAGCAAGTTCACGGAACGGAACTGAAACGCCTGCAGGAATATACGGGAGGCTGGCCTCTGGCCCTGTACCTAATCGCATCGCAGCCCCGCAGCTCTGCGTCGTTCGATTTCGGAGGGAC
Organism: Synergistaceae bacterium; assembly: GCA_036803565.1. Classification (GTDB taxonomy): domain Bacteria; phylum Synergistota; class Synergistia; order Synergistales; family Synergistaceae; genus DAIRUD01. Next base: position 5,570 of record DAIRUD010000048.1, read on the forward strand.
GCCGAATCTTCAGGTGATCACCGGATTGTTCGAACAAAATTACTACGCGAATTTCAGCGACGAAATACGGCGCCTGCTGATCAAGATCGCCCTTCTTCCCAGTGCGAATATGGGCCTTGTACAGACGCTCGGGGCACTCGAAACGAACTGCGAGTATCCCGCTCTGTTGCATAACGCTTTTATTTCCTATACCTATCCCCAAGACCTGCTCTATTTGCAGAAGATGTACCACGAATTTCTGGCACACAAGAAACAAACCCTTGCGGATACGGAAATTACCGCTCTTTACGCCATGGCTGCCGATTGGTACAAAGAACATAAATACTACCGCGAGGCGATGGAGTGTTATTGGCGGATACGCGATTACGGCAATTTCCTCGAGATTATGAAAACACCGATTCGAAGATGGCAGAGTCGCGAGTTCACAAACTGGATATTGGATAAACTCAACCACTTCCCTACCGCTTTTTGCGAAGATCATGAGGAGGTAAACCTTTTCCGGGGGTTGATGTATATAAACGACGCGCAGGTCAACAGGGGCAAAGAAACATTGCTGTCCGCGATTCAACGCCTGGAAGAACGTCGGGAACTGCCGCCGGAGAAAAAAATTCTTCTGGGTATATTGTATGTCGTCATGACGGATATCTCCGTCATGCAAAACAACCGGGAAGGGCTCGATTATGCCCCCAAAGCATTGGAGTTGTTGCCAAGCGGTGCGCAAATCCGCACCGATGAAATGATGGTTGCGGGAAACAATGAAACCTTCTTTCTCCCCGACAATCGTCCCGGCAGCCTGGAATGCATGTACGACTATGCCGCGCGGATGAACGCTTATACCGAGAAGCTGCACCATCGCAACGGCCGGGGGTACTTCGATCTCTTCGCGGCAGAAGCCTCCTTTTTGGGCGGAAACACGTTGCAAGCCTGGGAAAACAGCACCAGGGCGCTTTATATCGCAAAACATGCCCATCAGCATGATATCGCGGCCAACGCGCTCTTTCTGCAAATGCGCCTGGCCCTGTTTCAAGGAGACGGCACCCGAGCGGAGTCGTCATTACACGAGCTGACGGAGTACGTCGAGGAGAAAGCCCCGCATGACCTCGTGGGACTGAAAGACTGTGCCCTGGCCCTTTTTCACCTGCACATACGCGACCTTAGCAAAATCCCCCTCTGGCTTACCGGAAACGACTATCTGCCCTCCGACATTCCACTCGACGTTGGCCGCGACAGAATCATTTGCGCTCTTTATCTATACGCGACCGGCAATTACGGAAGAGCTTGCGGAACCTTGCTGGAGCTGGAACATTTCTATTGCGAGAAAAAGCAGTGGAGCATCCAGGTCAACGCGCTCATATTACAGGCGGCGTGCTTGCTGCAGCTGAACGATAAAAGCAAAGCCCTCGAAGTGTTGTATCGCGTTTACGATATGACTTGGCAGAACGGGATCGTCGTGTGTTTTGCGGAACTCGGCCGCGACATGCTGCACCTTCTGCTCGCGGTCACGTCACAGGACGGCATCGATTTCGATCCGCGATGGGTAGAAGCGGTAAAAAACGAGACGATGGGATTTGTCAAACGCCAGACGATGATGCTTAAGCAATTCGGCACCGGAGCGCAGAAGAAGCGTAAAAAACTCGACAAATTGACGCCGCGCGAGGCGGAAGTATTCTCCTACTGGTCCCAAGGTTTGTCCCGAGATGAAGTCGCAGACATCCTCAAAATCTCGACCCACGGTGTAAAAAAGCACGTGGAGAATATCTATCTGAAACTGGGTGCCGTAAACCGGTTGGACGCGATCCATATTGCAACCGCAAACGGCTTGCTGGGAGAAAAGAACAATCCCCGGATCGCATCGTGGGGCAATCCTCTCGAAAATTCCGATAAATCCGCCTAATACCCGAATTTTCCGAATCAGGCGCGGGAGAAGAAACGTCCTTTTACCGGGCGCGATATCGCGTCGCGGGTAACCTCGCGGGGCGACCGCAAGGGAGCGTCAATCATTGGGAACGGTCGCCTCGGGATGTTTGGAGATGTATTCGAGCAATCCGTCGCGCGTGCGGTCCAGATGCGCCCGCATCTTCTCCTTCGCCAGATCGGCATTGCGGTCGAGTATGGCGTCGATGATTTCGATGTGTTCCATCGAGGAGTTCACCTTGGGAATGCTGCCGATGGCGTAATGCCTACAGATTTGCAGAATCGCGCTGACCTTGTTGAGCATGAAATCCAAGTAATTGTTCTTGGCGTTTTGGGAGAGGCTGGCATGGAACATTTCGTCCATCTTCATAAAGCGGCCCGCGTCCCAATCGTTGGAGACTTCCTCGAACTCGCGGCGCGTGCGGGAAAGCATCTCCAACGGGGGCTCCTTGCAGAGGTGCTCCACGGATATCATCTCAAGAGCGCCGCGTATCTCGTACAGATCCCATGTATCCTTGACGGTCGGCAACAGGACGTACGCGCCGCGCCGCGCCGTAAGGGTGACCAAACCCGTCTCCGCCAACTGGCGGATCGCCTCCCGCACGGGCGTACGGGAAACGTCGAACTGCCTGGAGAGCTCGATCTCGGAGAGGCGAGATCCCGCGGGAATCACACCGGTAACGATCGCCTCCTTGATCTTCTCGTATACGACCTCCCGCAAATTGGGGCTGTTGGCGGGCGTGAATATCTGCTCCTGCATCGAATCGCTCCACATCTTCAAATGATTGTTTTTTGCATACGACATACAGAATAACAGTGAAGTCAAATCGATGCAAGTGCGGAGAGGAAAAATTCATTTTCCTCCGGCAGTTTGACGGCGATCCGGAAATAAGAGCCATCAAGCCCGGAGAAGTTGGCACAACGCCGGATCAGGACGGACCGTTCCGACAACGCGGCATACAGGCGTTCGGCGGTATCGGGGGCATCCCCTCTCACGAGGATGAAATTGGCGCGCGCCGGAACCGGGCGGTAGCCGCACCGCAACAGGCCGTCGCACAAGCGCCCGCGTGCTTGCGCAATCCTTTCCGCGGAATCGCGCAAAAACGGCTCCGGTCGTCGCGCGCAGGCGAGTGCGAAAGCCTCCCCCACGCAGTTCAACGGCCAAGGTTGGAGGCGTCTACGAACGGAGTCCGCGCGCTCCGGAGGCGCGACGAGAAAGCCGACCCGAAGACCAGGGGCCGAAAAATCCTTCGTCATCGCCCGCAACACCAGGACGTTGCCCCCGGGAACCAGCTTCAGCGCGGACGCAGCGGCGGGGTACGTCAAGTTGACGAAGCATTCGTCCACCATGAGCAAGGCGCCGCGCGAAGCACACCCATCCGCGAGCGTCCGGAAATCCGCCTCGTTCCATGCCTGTCCGGTAGGGTTGTTGGGTTGACAGGCGACGAGCAAATCCCCTTCCCGCACCTCCGCCAACATGCCCGCCACGGGGCAGGCAAAACCATCGCTCGCCTGCGCCGCGACCTCGGCGACGGGAATCCCCTCCCTGCGGCCCGCATCCGCATACTCGGAGAACGTCGGCGCCACCACCACAAGCCTGCGAGGCGAGAAGGCGGACACCGCCGCATAGATCAACTCGCTCGCGCCGTTGCCGAAGACAAGCGCATCCGGATCGACATCGAGCCAGGCGGACACCGCGGCACGCAAAGCCGCCTGTTCGACGTCGGGATAAACCACGACGCGGTCCAGCGCCTTGCGGGCGGCTTCCATAGCCTCGGCGGGCGGGCCGTAGGGATTGATATTGCTGGAGAAATCCAGCATCCGTTCCCTTCCCGCGAAATCGTAGATATTGCCGCCGTGCGCCCTCATCTGAGCAGAGCCCCCGCCAGCAGCAACGCGCAGGCCGCAGCCGCAGCGTACGCGTTCCAATACAACGCGAGGGAACGGCATAAATCCATAGCCGCGGGACGCTCGCCGTGCCCGATATAAGGCTTGTCCTTCCATTCGCCAAAGTAAGATGTAGGCCCACAGAGTTTCACGCGCAAAGCCCCGGCGAACGCCGCGATCGGATACCCGGAGTTCGGGCTGGGGAGCGCACGGCCGTCCAGTCGAGCACAGGAGAGGGCTTCCAACGGCGACGCCGCGACGGAAGGGGCGGCGGCGGCGATCAAAAGCGCGCTGATGCGCGCGGGGAGAAAACCCGCGACATCGTCGAATTTCGCGGAGGCATAGCCGAACGCAAGATACTCCGGCGTGGTGTACCCGACCATGGCGTCCAGCGTGTTGGCTACTCGGTGCGTCCAGGCCAGGAGCGGTCCGCCGAGCGCCGCATATAGAAGCGTAGCGACGGCGGAGTCGCTAAAATTTTCCGCCAAGGTCTCGATCGCCGAGGAGACGATATCCTCCGCTTCCATTGCGTCCGTATCCCGGCTGACCAGCATGGCGACCCCCCTGCGCCCGGCCTCGATTCCACCCCGTGCGAGCGCCTCGGAAACGCGGGCGACCTCGCGGGCAAGGCAGGTG
>DAIRUD010000049.1:0-10006 GCA_036803565.1 Synergistaceae bacterium
GCCCGGGGCCTTTTGTGGTTTGGGAGCGCGTCAAGCCACAGCGTTGAGATTCTGTCCGATGCCCGACTTGCTCAGAAGCTGGTTCAGAAGATCCGACTGCAAATCCGCCGTCGTGTTCATCACCTTCGCCGTAACCGCCGTGCCGATTCGAGCTCCCAGCATTACCGATTGTGCTTCGCTGATGTTTCCCGCCAGTTCCATCATGGGCATCACCTCCTCCGCACTCCTGTATGAAAGTATCGGCTCCGCACACGCAGCTCTGAATCGTGCGAGACCCGAAACGACACGATCACGTCATGCCGATGCATCTCAGAATATCTCGCGCAGAAACGGGATTCTCTTGAGAAGAAAGGTACTCCCGATCCACCCGAAGAAAAACGTCAGGATTACCGAAAACGTCCATTTCCAGAAAATACCGACGGTTACGAAGAGAAGCAGATACTGCGTCGGCATCAGGATCAACTGGTGCTGCCAGTAGACGGCATAGGCGTGCGGTCCCCAAAAACGGGCGAGTCGCTCCAGCCGCATCTGGTAACGCTGAAAAAGGGCGACGAGAAACAGCGTCACGGAAAGCGAAGTCGTATTGTACAGAAGCGCATCGAGTATGAGGTTCCCGCCCGCGGGCAGCCGGACCGCAAGGAGGAATTTCCAGGCCGACAGCGCAAGCGCCGCGGCGAAAGCGATGACAGCTGACGGGCACAGCGGCGGCATCCATCCGCCCTCCCGCAGCCACCCCCCGTTCCAGGCGCGGACGCCGAACAGAAACGCACAGGCGTAACCGACAATGCGGGCGGGCTGGAAATAGAACACATAGCCGACGTTTTGCCACAGATCGGCCGGCATGAGATACTTCGTAGAAACGTAATACGCCAGCGTCGACAAGAGCCACACGGCCGAGAGAAGCACAGGCGGCGGGCAGTCTCTCCGGCTCGAAAACGCATCCGAGAAAAGGGCGTACACCGTCGAAAAGAAAACCAGAACGCCGAGAAACCAGTAGTGCCCCTGTTGATAGAACGGCCCGAAAAATCCCTCTCTCAGAAATGCGCCGAACGGTCCCGCAAAACCGAGGACGCGATAACTGGCGAAAGCGAAGAGCGGCGCGACGAGAAGCACGCCGAGGAGCCAGGGCACGCCGACATGCCGATATTTCCCGCGCAAAAACGCCCGCTTCCCCCGCCTGGCGAGCGACGGAGGCGCGAAGTATCCGGCGAGCAGAAAGAGCGTCGTCATCGGGAAAGCGTCGAGCAATACCACCAGAACCGTAAAACCAAGGCTGCGCGACGCATCCTGCACATACCACCACGCGGGCATGTACTCCATGTAGGTCATGGCCGCGTGCAGCATGACCACGCAGACGATCATACAAAACCGCAGGGCGTCGAACGCCGCCAACCTGTCGGTTCGCATCGTCGCGATCTTCGTTGTGTACACGCATGCCACCTCCTCGCGCAATTCCGTCGCGGTACCGACTCCGCGAGCGTTATGCGGCCCGGATCACTTTTCCTTCTTCTGCTGCAGGAACGGCTTGAGTAGGTCGATCGGCAGCGGGAAGATCGTCGTCGTCGCGTTCTTGTCCGTCGAGACCTCGCGCAGCGTCTGAAGATAGCGGAGCTGCAACGTCATCGGCGAGCGCTCCATCGTCTCGGCGGCCTGGGTCAGCTTCTCCGCCGCCTGCAATTCGCCCTCGGCGGCGATGACCTTGGCCCTGCGGTCGCGCTCGGCCTCCGCCTGCCGCGCCATGGCGCGCTTCATGCCCTCGGGCAGCTCCAATTCCTTGACCTCGACCGCGCTGACCTTGATCCCCCACGGGTCGGTCCGGTCGTCGATGATCTGCTGCAGCTCGATGTTGATCTTGTCGCGGGCGGAGAGCACCTCGTCCAACTCGGAGCGCCCGATGACCGAGCGCAGCGTGGTCTGGGAGAGCTGGCTGGTCGCGGTGATGTAGTCCTCCACCTCGACCATCGATTTCGCCGGGTCGATCACCCGGAAGTACACGACCGCGTTGACCTTGATCGGGACGTTGTCCCGGGTGATGACCTCCTGGACGGGAACGTCGAGCGTCACCACCCGCAGGTCGACGCGTAGCGTCCGGTCGATGAAGGGCAGCACGACGATGATTCCCGGCCCCTTCGAGCCCCAGAGGCGGCCGAGGCGGAAAACGACGAGCCGCTGGAACTCCGGCACGATCTTGAGGGCGGAGGCGAGGAAGATCAGAAGGATGACCCCGCCGCTGACCCAGGTGGAAATACCGAAAAGATCCGCAATATTCACAAAGAAAACCTCCGTTCGTTTTTGTTTATCTCGTTGGCTTGGCGGATTTGCCGTCTGCCGGACGGAAAACGCGTTTGCCGATTACTGCGAGTGCGGCCGCCCGCTCGGAAGGTCCACGGGTTTTACATACAGGACGAGGGATTCCATGCGGACGACCTCCACCTCTTCTCCGACCTCCAACGATAGATTCCCGTCGACCGGCAGCGCCCTCCAATACTCGCCCCTAGCGAATACCATCGTGTAACGGTCCGTCCGCCCCGTGACCCGGCCGCGTTCGCCGACCATCCCCTCCGCCCCCGATGCGGGTTTGCGTCGCAGCGCCTTGTAGATCAGCCGCAGCATGACGAGAAACACCATGCCGATGGTCGCCGTGGTACCGACGATGAAGCCCGAGGAAATGTGCAACAGCTCGGCGCCGGGCGCTTTGTAGAGGATCAGGCCGCCGAAGAGCATGCCCCCCACGCCCACCGCCGCCAACAATCCGCCCGCCCCGAGCAACAGGTCGAGGACGATGACGACGATCCCGGCGACCAGGAGCGCCACGCCGGCGAAATTGACGGGCAGCACCCGCAACCCGTACGACGCGACCAGCAGCAACAGGCCGCCCAGCGCCCCCATGGCGAATCCGCCCGGCGCCTTCGCCTCCAGAATGATCAGGAAAATCCCCGCGATCAGCGCCAGATAGGCGATGTCGGGGCGGGAGATGATCTCCAGCAGGCGCAGCCGCGGCGTCATGCCGACGCGGCGGATCTCGTAACTGTCGACGTCGATGGCGCGCTCCCGCCCCTTGATCTTGACCTTGCGGCCCGCAAGCCGCTGGAGCAGATCCTCCTCGTCCTCGGCGATGAAATCGACGACTTTCTTCTCGACGGCTTCGCGCGCGGTCAGGGACAGGCTCTCGGAGACCATCTTCTCCGCGACCTCGACGTTGCGGCCGCGCTCCTGCGCGAAGGCGCGCATCTTCGCCGTCAGGTCGTTGAGCACCTTGCGGCTCATCTCCCCGCCCTCAATGTCCTTGCCGCCCGCGAGGACGGGGTGCGCCGCCCCGACGTTGGTACCCGGGGCCATGGCGGCGACGTGCGCGGCCTGCACCAGAAACGCCCCGGCGGAGGCCGCCCGCGCCCCGGACGGTCCGACCCAAGCGACGACGGGATAATCCGCGTCGGCCATCATCTCCATCAATCGGGACATCGAGTCGACGAGGCCGCCGGGCGTGTTGATCCTGAGGATCAGAACGGGGTTATCCGCACCCTTCGCCTCGGAGAAAATGCGTTCGAAGTGCTCCTCCAGCGGGACGCCGATGACACCGTCCACATCGGCGATATAGACGGTCGCCCTCCGGGGCTCCGTATCCGCCGACACCTCGGCGGCGGATGCGCCCCCTCCGACGGCGACACCCCATAGACAGAGAAGCAAGACGAGCACGCCCACCCAGACGAACCCTCGTCCCCGCCCATACCACATTGCGTCATGCATTTTCTGCCTCATGAGATCAACCTCTCCACCATCTGCACAATCGATTTCACCCGAACGATCTCCATTCCGCCTCCGCCGTCGCGCCCCGCATCCAACTTCACCGGATCGCGCGCGCTCACGACCGCGCGGCGGAAACCCAGCCGTGCCGCCTCCCGCAGGCGCAGGTGCGTCTTCGCGGCGGGGCGAACCTCCCCGGCCAGCCCGATCTCCCCGACGAAACAGGTGTCGGAGGACACGGCAACGTCCTTCAGCGACGACGCGAGCGCGGCGCAGATCGCCAGATCGGCCGCCGGATCCTGTAACGTCAGGCCCCCGGCGACGTTGGCGTACATGTCGCTGCCCCGCGAAAAAATGCCGCAGCGCCGCTCCAGAACGGCCAGCAGCAATTGCAGGCGGTTGATCTCGATCCCCCGCGCCGTGCGCTTGGGGTAGGGAAAGGGCGTCGTGCAGGAAAGCGCCTGGATCTCGGCGAGCAAAGGACGCGAGCCCTCCAGAGAAACGGCGATCGCCACGCCCGACGCGGCGGCGTCCATATCGCCCCAGTAGAGGCGGCTCGGATCCACGACGGGCGCAAGTCCGGCCTCGGTCATCTCGAAGATGCCCAGTTCCTCCGTGCTGCCGTAGCGGTTCTTCTCGGCCCGCAACAGGCGGTGCGACGACGCCTTCTCCCCGGAGAAGAGCAGGACGACGTCCACCATGTGCTCCAGAATTTTCGGCCCGGCAATCTGCCCCTGCTTGGTAATATGGCCGACCATCACGGTCGGAATGCCGTGCCGCTTGGCCACCTCGGCGGCGAGCGAGGCCACGGAGCGCACCTGGCTCAGCGATCCCGCCCAGCCGTTCTCCCCGTCGAGGCGAAAGGACTGCACGGAGTCCACGACGAGAAACTCGTATCCCTTCGCGGTCTCCAGCATCGACGGCAGATCCGCCTCGCAGAGCAGGTCGACGTTGCGCTCGCGGATACCGAGGCGACGGGCGCGCAAGGCGAGCTGTCCCGCGGACTCCTCGCCGGAGATATAGAGCACCCGCCGGCCCGCCTGCGCCATATGCGCACAGACCTGCAGCAGGAGTGTGGACTTCCCCACGCCCGGTTCGCCGCCGAGGAGCGCGACGCCGCCGAGAATCCATCCGCCGCCGAGCACCCGGTCCAGCTCCTCGATGCCGGAGGGGATCCGCTCCTCGGGCATCGCCTCGACGCTCGCGATCGGCTCGGCACGCACCGCCGGGATCAAGCTTCCGTCCACCCCTCCGCGCAGCGGCGCCTCCTCCGCCAACGTGCCCCAGGCGCCGCAGCCCGGGCATTTCCCCACCAGCGTCAGGCTCATGTACCCGCAATCGCCGCACTTGTAGCGGACGATATTCTTCTTCGCCATCGCTAATCCGTTTGCTCCCAGGGCCAAGCGACGCCTCGCCCGCCGCTTCCGGCGAGGGCGAGGCGTATTTCCTCGAAAGCCGGGGCTTCCAGCCGCATCCGCGTGCAATTCTCCCGGCGCAACGCCTCCAACGAGTGGGAATCCGACGAGCGGAGGAACGTCCGGTCGGGATAGCGCCGCCGCCATTCCGCCGCCTCCGCCGGTGCCAGGCGGCAGGAGAGCTCGAAGGCGTCGGCGGGATAATCCTCCGCAAGGGGGCCGAGTACCGCGGGATAGGCGAACGCGGGCCTGTCGACATGCGCGAGGACGACGATCGCTCCCGCCTCGTGCCCCTTCGCCACCACCGTGTCGATATCGTACCCGGCACCCTGCAGGAGCAGCGTCTCCTCCATGCGCAAGATTTCGTTCCGCTCGTCGACAACCACCTGGAGGCCGAAGACGTCCGGATCGTTGGGGATCGGGCGGATGCGCTCCCAAAGCCAGCGCTGGAAAGCATGCGCCGCCTCGTACTCCGGAAAGATCGTCAGAACATGGATGTCCTCGGCCGTCTGCACTTCGATCGCCGGCAACACGAGCGGATTCCCCGCCGCGCACGCGGCGACGGCGGGGAAGTTGTCGCAGCTGTTATGGTCGGAAATCGCGACGATGTCGATCCCGGCGGAACGGACGGCATCGACGATCTCGGGCGCGCCCATCTCCAGCTCCCCGCAGGGAGAGAGCACGGTGTGAATGTGCAGGTCGACCCAGTAGTCGCGCACTAGCCCACCAGGCCCAGCTTTCCCAACGCGACACAGGTGTCGAAGATGGAACCTTGGACCGTCGCCAGCGCGATCTCCTCTTTGCGGCAGCGCTCGACAAGCTCGGGAGCCGGTAGGCGTCCGGCCGCGATGAGGATCATCGGCATCTCCTTGAGCACGGCGACGGCCGCGACGTTCAGGTGCGTCTGGATGGTAACCCAAAGCGTGCCGTCGGAATCGCCGCCCATGACGAAACTCAGCAGGTCGCCCACGGCGACCCTGCCGACGGAGCGGGAGAGGCCCGCCGGGACGTGCACCTCGGCGTGAAGGGCGGTGCAGATTTCCGACAATGGAATTTCCTTCGCCATATGCGACCCTCCTTCTGTTACGAGCTTTTTTACCGTACCCCCTGCGCGGATCGTCAGCGCCTGCGCTTGAGCGTATGCGGCTGAAGGTCCGAAAGCGAGATGATCTGGTTCGCCAGGGAGGAAATCCCCTCGCGCAATTTGAAGATGCAGTCGGTGATCTCCCCCTGCTCGCGCACGATGTCCTCGGCCATCGCCTTGCACGACGGCCGCCCGCAGGCGCCGCAGTCGATATGGGGCAACTCGGCGAAGATCGCCTTCATCTGCTTGAGGCGGCTCATCGCCTCCGAGATGTCGTCGGAGAGGGGCAGCCGTTGTTTCGATGGGATCGCCTCCCGCGTCTTCCAGATCTTTTCGTTCTCGTACAGCGCGGCGAGCTGCTGCTCCCGCTCCTCCGTCAAAGTCCAATCGGTGACGATGTTCTTGTTGCGGATGCTGGCCAGAAAACGGGACTCCGGCACGGCGACGCCGCCGATGCAACCGAGGTCGCAGGTGCGGCACTCGACGAAATCGACGCCGCGCAGGCGTCCCAACTCCAACTGCTGCAACAGGTCGATCGTGTTGCGCAGTCCGGAGAAGGCCAACACGGTCAGGTCGCGTTTGGCGAAGGACCTGATGTGCCGCGATTCCCCGCCGCGCGACGCCCACGTGGCGAACTGCCGGTGCGATGACAGGACGTTCGTATCGCCGGTCGAGACCTTGACGCCGGAGGCCATCAGCGAGTGCACGACCTTGCGCAGGGAGACCACGTGCTGGACCGCGGAGGGCTCGCGCCCGACCGGGTCGCGGATGAGCGTGATCTTCGCGGGACACGGGGCGAAGAGCGTCAGGGGCGCGTAGGATTTCATCCTGCGCCGCCACAGGTCGGCGGCGATCTCGATGGGGTTCTCGACTGGAATGATGCGCCCCAGCAGCTCCGGGAACTGCAACTGGATCAGGCGTACGACCGAGGGGCAGTAGGTAGAGATGAGCGGCAACTGGTCCTGAGAGAGCCCTTCGATCAGGCGCGCGGTCGCGTAGGCGCTCAGGTCGTAGGCATCCTCCATATCCTCCACGAGCAGGTCGATGCCGTTCTGGGCGAGCGCCGCTTTCGCCGCGTCGGGATACCAGAAAGAACCGAACTGGGAAAAGAACGTGGGGTCGGGAAGCGCCTCCACCGTACCGTGCGCGCGCAGGATATCCCAGTCGTCGTCGTCCAGCCCCAGCGCCTTGCGGGCGCAGGCGCGCAGGCACTCGCCGCAGTCGACGCAGAGATCCTTGAGGATCGAAATGGAACCGTCGATGACGCGGATCGCCTCCGTGGGGCAGGATTTTATGCAATTCACACAACCGTGGCATGCGGAATAGGAAATTTTAATACTGTGCGCCATGCGGATCAACTCCTTCAGCTTGGCGGCCTACCGAAATCACCCCGCCACATCAGTGCGCGGTCTCGGGAACACGGATCACCGTCCGCAAAACGGTTCCCTTGCCGACCTCCGTCTCGATCTCGAAGACATCCGCGTTCCGCTTGATGTTCGGCAACCCCATCCCGGCGCCGAACCCCATCTCCCGCGCGCGGTCGCTTGCGGTCGTATAGCCCTCGCGCAGGGCCAGGTCGACGTCGGGGATGCCGGGGCCTTCGTCGACGGTCTTGATCTCCACCTCGTTCTCGTCGATATTGGCGATGATCTTGCCTCCCCCGCCGTGGATGACCAGGTTCATCTCCGCCTCGTAGGTGATGACCGCGGCGCGTCGGCAAACCGGAGAGGGAAGGCCGAGCATCTTCAGCGTCTCCTTGACGTTGTTGCTCGCTTCCCCCGCGGCGAGGAAGTCGTCGGCAACGACGTCGTACTCCAGATGGATCGGATCGGGCACGGTTGTGCCCGCCCTCAATCGCGCAGGCAGGGTTTAACCCCCGCTCCGTAAAGGATGCCGCAGGTATGGAACATGGTCAGGTCGGTAAGGATCAACGGGATTCCCGCCTCGCGGGCCAGCGCGACCGTCTCGTCCAGCGGCGCCTTGCCCCGCACGAAGAGCACCCCCGGAATATCGAGCATCTGCGCCGTGCGAACGATCTGAATATTCGTCAAACCCGTGATCAAAAGCGCGCCCGGCGCGCAAAAAGCCAGCACGTCGCTCATCAGGTCGCACGCGTAGGCCCGCTCCACCTGAAGCGTATCCAGCTTCTCTTCTCCGCACAGCGCTTTCGCGCCGATCTCCCTGGCAATATCCTGTAGGGTCAATTACGTCGCCTCCGTTTTATCGTCCGGACGCCCGGAGAAAAACGCCCCGCATCCGCGAAAGGACCGGACGCCCTTGCGGGCGATAGCCCGGCCGCGGATACCGCACGCCTCCCGCGTCTCCACATTCCACATCCTGCGCCTACTCCCTGACCTCACGAGAAAAGACCTCCACGCTCCCCGCGGACCGATACTCCCTCCCCCCCACGCGAAGCACGCCGAACTTCCGCGAAACGGGCCTGTGCGTAGCGGGGTCGATGGACAAGGATTCGCCCATCAGCGGGATCTCCCCCGCGTCCGCAAGCCGTGCCGCAAGGGACGCCGCGTCGGCCGACGCCGCACCGCGATACGCCTGGATCGTCCACGTCCCGAGCGCGTACGCCTTTGCCGAAAGAACCGGTTCGTCGACCACCCTGTTAAAAAGATCACGAACCTTGATCATTATAGCATGCTTTCCCGACTCATCCCGCTCCAACAGGACATCCTTGTCGACGACGAGCAAACCGTCGGCGTCGAGCAAAACCGGATGCGCATTCCCCGCGTAGCAGACCGTCGCGCCGCCCGGACGGAGGGTCGTCGCCCGCCAGATGGACAGGGTCGCCATCGCATCCAGCCAGCTGGCGATGAAGCGGACGCCGTCCGCCTCCGCCTCCCGCACCTGCGGAAGGTATTGGTCCTGCCGCAACCCGGCGATGGTGAGATACAACGTATCGATCCCCTTGCCGCGCAGGACGTCGACGTTCCAGGATGCCCCCCCGGCCAGTCGCCGCGAATAGATATCGCTGATCACCGCCGCCTTCGCGGAGGGCGCTTCCAGCACTTCCGCCCGCGCCGCCTCCGCGATCGCGTTCGCTCGCGCGTGGTACGGAAGGTCCAGGGCGAAGAGATACGTGTGCGGCGAAGCCGTCGCGGGAGCGAGCAGGGAGAGATCCTCCCCTCCGGCGAAGACGACCGCCGGGCCGCGCTCGGCGCAACGCGACCGCAGCGCCTCGTTCATCGCTCCATCCCCGAAGCTGACGACGACGGCGACGCCCATGGCGCGCCACGTTTCCAGACGCCGCGGCAACTCATCCGCGCTGACGAGATTGGCGAACATGAAGGTCACCTCGCGGCCGCGGATTGCGCCGCGCTGCAGGGAAACCTCCCGTTCCGCGGCGCGCATGCCGTATTTCACGGATTCGCCGCCCGGCGTATCCCAGCCGTCGGGCGGCGGGACGACGACGACGGGCCACGCCCACCCTTCCCGCACGCCGAGAAGCGGATCTTCCTCCGTGGCCGCCGCCAGCGGGAAAGGGGCGAAAAGCGCAAAAAGCAGGGCGCACAGCAGCGCGGCGCACATCGTCAAGGCGCGATCCAGACATCGTCTCCCCATCCTCACACCGCCTCCGGCCACTCGACATCCCCCCCCGGCATCCAGCCTTTTCCGTCCGTTCTCCGGCCCAATTATACAAAAAGGACGCCCGAAAGGGGCGCCCTTTCTTTTTTTCGGTTGCGTTTTTTGCTTATTTCAACGTTTCCTTCGCCGCGGCGCGGGCGATCTCGACGCCCTTGGCCAGGTCCTC
>DAIRUD010000050.1:0-10002 GCA_036803565.1 Synergistaceae bacterium
TGGACCACATCTTTTCGGAGGAGGCGGATAACCGGCGTCGCCGGGCATACGAGAAACAGGTACAACTGTCGGGTTTCCCCATCAAAAGACGCTTTCTGATTTCGATTATTTTCTCAGTGGAACGAGGTATTCGCCGATGCCACAATTGTTTCGGCCATTCTGGGCCGTGTGCTGCATCACGCCACGGTAATCAATATCAAGGGGGAGAGCTATCGACTGAAAGAACGGAAGGAATTCATGAAGCAGAAACAGCAGATCGTCAATACTCTGTACGAACGGAGTGCCTGAGAGCGATCCCGATCGTCGTCGAAAAAAGGCATTTTGAGGCCGCCTTTTTCATGCTTTTTCTAAGCGCCGTTGACACTTTCTGGCTATATCGCTTCGCCGCGACCATGGCGGCCAATACGTATCGGCGGCTATGCAAGTGTTGTTCCGTTGGGGAGTCGGTTTTGATGTTCGCCTGCCGCGACTCGGATACATGGTCGTCGTACGAGTGTGGTGGCGAAGCCGTTTAATTGTCGATTGCTTCCGTGTGAATTTCTAATTGCGAACCGGAGGGTGATAACATGCGTAGTTCGTCGAGAAGAGGTTCAAGAATTGAATTCTTCACGATGACCGCTCCGTGTATTTCCTCGGAAAAATCTGATTGAATGTCCGCAGGCGAAATTTTGTATTTTTCTAGACGATGCAAAAACGTGTTGTAAAGATCGTATGTAATCGTAAAGCAAAGCCGCGAAGTCGGCTCTTGCAGGATAATCTTTGCCGTTTCCACGGCAGATAGCGTCGTCCCGCCGTAGGCGGCAATGAGGCCCTTCACACCCAGTTTGACGCCGCCGTAATAGCGTGTGACCACGGCCATGATATTGCTCAGGTTATGCTTTTTTAGGGCTCCGAGTATCGGCCGTCCCGCGGTTCCGGCAGGTTCTCCGGCATCGGACGCATGTTCGAGAACGACTTTGGCTTCCAGGCGGTAAGCCCAGCAATAGTGCGTCGCCTTGGGATAAAGGTTTTGAATTTCGGACATTTCATGATCGAATTCCACGTGATCGCGGATTTTTCTAAGAGAGCAGATGAATTGCGAGCGCTGCAAAGTTTGGGAATAGTCGACAGGTGATGCGATTGTCAGATATTGTACGGGATCCGTTATTTCCGGTGCGGCCATTCCTCGAGTATCCTTTCCCTGGTGACGGACAACGCTTCCGGCAAAACTTTCGTCTCGGCCGTAGCAGACATGAAGTTCGTATCGCCGTTCCACCGGGGGACGACGTGCAGGTGAAGATGGGCGTCGATCCCCGCGCCGGCCGCTTTGCCGATGTTGATGCCCAGGTTATAGCCTTCCGGAGAATATGCGGCTTCCAAGGCGGCGACGGCATCTTGCGCGGAGGCCATCAGTTCATCGCGTTCCGCTGCGGACAGTGTCAGGATGTTCGATGTGTGTCGATAGGGGACGATCATGAGATGCCCGGAACTGTACGGGTATCGGTTTAAGATCGCGAAGCACGACTGCCCGCGGAAAACGATCAAATTTTCCGCGTCTTTCGCCTCTGCGGCATAACGGCAAAAGATACAGCCCTCTTCTTTGATTGGCGATGAAATATAGTTCATACGCCAGGGTGCGCGCAGGACGTCCATTCTGCCAACCTATTCCCGCGGGAATAATTCTTCATAGTTTTCTTCGATGTACTCCAGCAGGAGTTGGATTTGCCATTTCTTCAAGCCTTTGATCGTCACCCCCATGTTTTTCCGGGAACCGCCTACGCGGACATCGAGTTTGTACTTCGCGTTCAATCGTTCGACTTCTGCCTGAAAATCGTCCTGAACCGTCCCCTTTTTGGGGAGCATCGCATCGAGTTTCTCCGCCATGGCCGCATTGCGCACCAAATGCTCCAGGTCTCGCACATTCAAGCCCTTTTCCACGGTAATCTTCGCATACTCCAGTATCTTGGCGACACTCGGCAGCGAAAGCAATGCCCGCGCATGCCCTTCCGTCAGTTCTTCTCTTTCCAGGAGCGCGAGCACTTCTTCCGGCAACTGTAACAACCTCAATTTGTTCGTTACGGCCGCTCTGCTCATGCCGATTCGGGCCGCTACCTCTTCGTGCGTGATGGCGAGGGTGTCGATCAACTCTTGAATACCGCGGGCGGTCTCGACGACCGAAAGATCTTCGCGCTGTAAATTTTCGATGAGCGCGATTTCCAGCGCCGCCGCATCGTCGAGGTCCATAACATGTACCGGGACGCGTTCGAGACCCGCCATGCGAGCAGCGCGCCAGCGGCGTTCTCCCGCGACGATTTGATATGCCCCGAGGTGCGGACGCACGAGGATCGGTTGAATGACGCCGTGAGTCTTGATCGATTCGGCAAGCGCGACAAGCTCCGCTTCTCCGATCGTTTTTCGCGGTTGCAGCGGATTGGGAGAAAGCGCGCTCCATGCAAACTCCTGCGCGGCGGGTTCGTTTTCCGGCGGGAGCGGGGCTGCTTCTTCGACTGCGGGCTGGGCTTCCGGTTGATCTGTTGGGATCAGCGATGCGAGGCCCTTTCCTAAACCCCGTTGTTTCGCCATTTTTTCAACACCTCCCGCGTGAACTTATTGTAAGCCGTCGAGCCCGGACTGCCTGTGTCGTAATACTGAATCGGCATTCCGTGACTGGGAGCTTCGCTGATCCGCACATTGCGCGGAATCGGCACTTTATAGACTTTCTCCGGGAATCGTGAGCGAACCTCCTCGGCCACGTCCTTGGAGAGCCGCGTCCGGGCATCGTACATCGTCAGCAGCAAGCCGTCCAGGTAAAGTTCCGCATTTAAGTGGGTGCGGACGAGTTCGATGGTGTTCATCAGCTGCGACAGACCCTCCAGTGCGTAATACTCGCACTGGATCGGTATGATCAAAGAGTGGGATGCGACCAACGAATTGAGCGTCAGCAACCCCAACGACGGCGGACAGTCTACGATGACGTTGTCGTAGCCGTCGAGCCCCACCAATGCCTTCTTCAGACGACTCTCGCGGCTGATCGTGGAAACGAGTTCGATCTCCGCCCCCGCCAGATCGATGGTCGCCGGTACGATACGCACACCTTTCCATGCCGTATCGTAGGCGCACTTTTCCACCGGGGCGTCTTCTACGAGCACATCGTATACGCTGGTTTCGAGGGCGCCTCGCTCCAGGCCGAGGCCGCTGGTCGTGTTCCCCTGCGGGTCCATATCGACGAGAAGGACTTTTTTACCGGTCAGGCCAAGGCCTGCCGCGAGATTTACGCACGTCGACGTTTTGCCGACGCCGCCTTTTTGATTCGCGATGGCCGTAATTCTCAATTCCCGCACCTCCATCCCTGTCACTTTATTATAACGATTATCCGGGAAAAAAACACCTGTTTCACGTGAAACGCATGAAAGGGCGCGACGAACTATGCCGATATTGTAATTATTGTATCGGGCCTGGCCGCTTCTCCAGACCTTCGCATTGCGGCAGTGCTCCGACATCTTGAACTATTCAAAATATGCGGCAGATGCTAACATAGCCCGGTAAACACGCTTCAGATTTTGGTTTTGCGGAGGTAGTGGGGTTGCAGTTGTCGAAGCGATGGAAGGCCGCTCTTTACACGATCGCGATTTTGTTCGTCCTGTTCCTTGCCGCGTGGGCCGGACTTTCCCAAACGACGTTTTTGCCGAATCTCGTGAACGATCGCGTGAAGGACGCGTTCGCGGGGATGGGCTATGATTTGCGCTATGCGTCCATCGACGGCAACCCGTTCACCGGCGTGCGCGTGCGCGGCGTTGCCATCCGGCAGGGGGACGTCGTGCTGGCGGAGGCCGACGAAATGTCATTGAAGTTGAATTTCGCCTCCCTGCTTTCCTCTCCGAAGCTTTCCAGCATGGCCTTCACGAACCTTCGGGCCGATTATGAAACGGTCCTGGAGCATCTCCCCGAAAGCACGGAGGAGGACGCGGGACCGACGCCTCTGGATCGGGTGGTGTTGCGCGAGGCCGCGGTCCGTACTCCCTACGGCCTGTTGACGCTGGATCGCGGGTATATTTCTCTGAGCGGCGGCTACGGCGGAGAGATGCGTGGGACGTGGGATGGGCGGCCCTTCGAAATCGCGGTCGATACGCGCCTGCGGAATGGGAAAACCGTTCTCGATTCCTTGCGCGTAGAGGCCGAGGGTTTGCATCTCGAAGGCGGCGGGGCGTTGCTTCCGGAACTCGACCTGTCTCTCGCGCTGAAACGCATCGACCTCGCACAATTGCAGGGGTACTTGCCGGCGTTGCGCTCCGCCGATCTGCAGGGTGTGATCGCGGGAGAACTCTCGATCGCCGGTCCCCCCTTGCTCCGCGAACTTTCCGGAGAGGGACGGCTGCGCTCGAAGCGTGGCGTCGTTGCCGGGGGCCGTTATGACGACCTCTCCGCCGATTTGCGCTTCTCCAGCGGGGAATATCGGGTGGAGCGCCTGGACGTCCGCTATCTCGACGCGCCCCTTTTCGCCTCCGCGGATTTACGGCTTCCGGAGGAAGGGGGGCCGCAAATCGCTTTCAAGCTCGGCGTAAAAAAGCTCGACTTGGCGCAGTTGTCGCGCCTCGACGTTGCGCTCGCCGGTTTCGACGGCCACCTCGACTGGGGATCGCTAGTGTTGCGGGGGCCGGTCGACGCGCTCTCCGGGCAGCTGGTTGCGCAGTTGTCGTCGGTAAACCACGCGTTGTTTTCTATGCCCCATATGAAGTTGCGGCTCGACCTGAAAGAGGGCAAGACGGTGCTTGCGGAGGCCAAGGGAAGGGTTTTCGACTCACCGCTGTCCGCCTCCGCGCAGGTCGCGTTGCGAAAGGGTCCGTCGTTCGACGGACGGATCGCGTTGGACAGCCTTTCTCTCGAAGCGGTGACGCGTGCGGTTCCACAATTGGCCGAGGTCGCGCCGCGCGGAACGGGAAAACTGGATCTGCGTTTCTCGGGGACGCCGACAGACCCGTCCTTGTCTGGGATCGCCGCGTTTTCGGAGGTGCTTGTGTCCGGAGACCATCGGTTCGAAAATGTGCATGTGCCTTTTTCTTATACAAAGGGCGTCCTGGGGTTGAGCGGTCTGGAGATCGGTTGGGACGGGGCGAGCGTGCGGGCGGAGGGCACCGTGCGAACGCGCGATGCCGCGCTCGATCTACGCGGGAGTTTCGCAAACCTTAAGATCGCCGCGCTGGCCGCCTTTGCCCCGCAGGTCGCTCAAAGCGGCCTCGGAGGCGTCGTTTCCGGTAAGTGGAGCGTCGGGGGGGCGGCCGCCGCTCCTGCCGCGTCTCTTACCTTCGCGATCCCGCGCTTGCGCACGCCGGTCGAAGCGGATATTCGCAACGTCCAGGCCTCGCTCTCCTACGCGGACTCCAGGCTGCACATCGAGCGCATCGCCGCATCCTTGGGAGGCGGGAAGCTGGAAGCGGAGGGCGACGTTGATTTGCCGGTTGCAGGCGGAATGCCCGCATACGAAATCAAGGGCAGTTTCCGCGACCTCGACCCCGCCTTGCTGGCGCGCGCGGCCTCCGTTTCCGCGGATGTGTCGGGCGATTTGCACGGGAATATCCGCGTCTGGTCCGGTGACGGGCCTCTTCCTTCCGTGCGGTTGTTTTTCCGCGATGCGCACGTCCGGTATTCCAACGTCGTCGACGTCTCCGGACTCAATGGCGGCATCGAATTGGCGAACGGCAACCTGCATTTCGCCAATTTCCGTACCAAGCTCAACACCGGCTACATCCGGTTGGACGGTACGGTGGAGAACCTCCTGTCCCTTGCGGCGCCACCGCGGAGCCGGGGGGGTGATCCACTGGCGGCGATTCCGTTGCGCCTTTCGGCGACGGTGGCGAGCGCCGACATCGGGCGAATTTCGCGCATCTTCTCCCCCAACGCCAAAGGCTATCAGGGTATTTTGGCGGGTAGCGCCGACATCCGCGGGACCGCCGCCGCCCCTCGTTTCAGCGGCGGAGCCTCGTTGCTCGGTGTGCGGGCATACGGGCTCTTCCTGCCGATCATACGGATCCAGAATATCACCGGCGACAAGAACGGCGTCAATTTGCCGAATATTCGCGCGATTGTCGGGCGAGGCGTGATCCAGGCGAAGGGCAACCTTGAGTCCAAAGAGGGGAATTGGCGCGCGAGCGTCTCGGCCACCGGGCGCAGCGTGGATATCCGCAGCCTGGCCTTCTCCCTGAACGAGGATACGCGGCGAGGGTTGTCCGGGTTGCTGGACTTCGATTTCGAGGGCAGCGGGTGGATCGACGCCTTTGAAGGGCACGGTTCCGCCCGCGTTCCCGAGCTTTATGCCATGGGACTGCACCTGACGGACTTGAAGGCTCCTTTTTGGGTGTCGGACGGTTTCGTCCTCGTGGAGGATTCCTCCGCCAAGGGTTACGGCGGATCGTTGCGCGTGCAGCTGGCGAAGGACATCAAGCAATCGGACTGGGGCGGACGCGTGCGCATTGCCAGTATGGATTTTTCCGGTGCGATGCGTGACTTCATGCCCGGCGCCGAGGGGACGATCACCGGCGTGGCCGATGCGGAAGTGCGTGTCAACGGGGATACGCGCCGTACCAGCATGCAGGACGGGAGCGGGAGTTTCGAGCTGAAAAACGGCGAGGTGATCGGTTTTTCCGGTGCGGCGGCGGTTTCGAAGATGCTCGGAGGAAAGCCCCTCCGCTTTCAGTCCCTGCTGCTCTCCTTCAGCACGGCCGGACAGATGGTCACTTTGCTGCCGGGGAGCCGGGTCTCCGCTCCTCCCGGCGACCCGGTGTTCAAGTACGTCAATGTCGACGGCAACGTCGACATCGAGAAGCAGGGCATCGACCTATCCTGCTCGGGCAACGTGAATATTCGCGCGCTGAATACCTTCGTCGCCGGGATCCAGGGCGTGCTGGACGCCGTCGTGGCGTCGGACGCATTGAACACGGACGAATTGTTGCAGAACTTCCTGGGCGGCGCGATCACGGGCTTCTCCCGGAGCGAGTTTCGCGATGTCAGTCTACGGGTGCACGGCACGCCGGACGAGCTCAAGTTTTCCAATGTCGAGGTCACCAAGCCCGCGCGCGTCGAGACGCGGCCGGACAATCTCCTGTCGGAGCCGGGCGGCGGCAGGGAGCGCGATGAGGAACGGTTTCAGTTGACGTTGGAATTCCCCGTCGGGCCGGGCGGCAAATCCCCCTCGGAGAAGGTCGAGGATCAGGTGGGCGGACAGGTGTTGGAGCAGACGCTGAAGGAACTCATTTCCCCCTAGCGATTGGGTGACGGTGCGGCGATGCTCCGCCCTTCGCTGCGGAAGATCTCCCAGGGAATATCGTAAACTCGCTCCAGTATCGCCTCGTCGACCTCCCGGGCGGCTCGGTCGTCCATCATCGTTCCGCTCTTGAGGAATAGAATCCTGTCCATTTCGGCCGCGAGGTTGATGTCGTGCATTGCGGCGATCACGATTTTGCCCTCGCGTGCCTGTTCCCGCACAATGTGCATGACGAGCTGCGCGTGCTTCGGGTCCAGCGCGGCCGTCGGTTCGTCGAGCAGCAGGACCGGGCCGCGTTGTGCCAGCGCGCGGGCGATCGTCGCGCGCATGCCCTCTCCGCCGGAGAGCTCCGTGACGAATCGCTCCTCGAAATCCTCCAGCCCGACCATGCGCAGGGCTTCTCGCGCGATCTCTCGGTCGGACTCGTCGTAGGCGTCGAAGCGCCCCTTGTGCGGATAGCGCCCCATCAGAACGTTTTCCAGGACGGTAAAGGCGCTATCGAAGCGCTCGCTTTGCGGCACGTGGGCAAAAATCCGCGCCCGCGCCTTCGCGGAAAGTGCGTGAATCGGCGTATCGCCGTAACGAACCTCGCCGGACGTGGGCAACAGGCCGTGAATGGCGCGCAGAAGCGTGCTCTTGCCGCTCCCGTTGGGGCCGAGCAGGCCGACGCTCTCCCCCGGAGCCAACTCGAAGGAGAAGCTGCCGGGCTTGAGGATTTCCCTGCCGCCCAGAGACACGGAGATATTCCGGACCGTAAGCGTTGCCGCCATGCTATTTTTTCCTCCAGAGAAGCAGACAGAAGATGGGTCCGCCGATCAGGACGGTCAGGACGCCGACCGGGATTTCGTTCCATACTTTCGCGGCCGTGTCTGCCGCGCAAAGCAGAGCCGCGCCCCCCAGAAAGGAGAGAGGGAGCAAATCCCTGTGCGCGGGGCCGAACAGAAGCCGGAGCAGATGCGGCACGACGAGGCCGACGAAGCCGATGACGCCGAAACGGCTGACGACCAGGGACACGGCGAGGGAAGCGCCGCCGAGCAGCAGCAGGCGCGTGCGCGGAAGGTCGACCCCGAGGGCCGCGGCCTCCACCCCGGAGCCCATGATGTCGAGCTCCCGCGCGTGCATGGAGGCGAGCAGGATGAGCAGGATGAGCGAAATGCCCAGCGGCGGGACGTCCAGCCAGTTCGCCGCGGCGAAACTTCCCATGAGCCAGATGACGATGGCGGCGATCTTTTCTCCGGCCAGCGCCTTTATCAGGGTGAGTCCCGCGCCGAGGATGCTGCCGACGATCACGCCGGCCAGGACGATCCGCGTCGCGTCGCGCTCGCCCCTTCTCGCGCCGAGAACCCAGACGACGAGCAGTGTGGCGATGCTCCCCGCGAAAGCGAGCGGCGTGACCCAAGGAAGCCCGGCGACGATCGCGCATGCCGCGCCGAAGGCGGCGCCGCCGGCAACGCCCAGCGTGTACGGTTCCGCGAGGGGGTTGCGCAGGACGCCCTGGAAGATCACCCCGCAGATCGCCAGAACGCCCCCCGACATTGCCGCCGCGATCGCGCGGGGCAGGCGGATCTGCCACACGACCCCGCTCAGGAAGGCCTCCTCCAGCCGGGCCTGCGGGCCGAGATACAGAACGCGCAGAAGGTCCGTCGCGGAAATCGGCACGTCCCCGACCTTGAGCCCCGCATAGAGGGAGAGGGCGAGCGCCAGTGCCGTGGCGGCGTTGCCGAAGGCGACGGGGACATGGCCGCGTCCGAGCCGCGTCATTTTTTCATGATTTCGGGGAGTTCCGCATATAGGGCGTTGGTGCGGGCGACGACCCTTTCGACGGGGACGCCGCGTCGTTCCGCGTAGAGGACGGAGCCGCCCGCGCCGACGCCCTCCTTGACGTAGCCCTTTTCGTAATCGCTCAGCCCCGGAAAGGGCGAGGCGGAGAAATCGAGCTGCGCGACGTACGGTTGCAGGTCGAGCGCCTTCGCCAGATCGTTGAAGGAGGACGTTCTGTCGTTGACGACGTACTTCGTCGTCGCGATCTCCGGGCGCTTATCCGGCGCCATGGCGCGCAGGAGGGCGGCTACGGCGAGCATCTGCGTGCCGCCGGCCAGGGTGGCCGGAACGTTTTCGGGGAGCCCCATGAGAAAGCCGAGCGCCGCCGCCTGCATGGGGTCGCCCAACTCCCGCACGGCACGAAGCGGTTCGTTCCGGAGATCGCCGGGGCGGATACCGGCGCGGGCGGACGCCTTGGCCCAGATCTCCTCCTTGAGCGAGGTCGGGTTGTCGATGCCGCCCGAGGAGACCATGCCGTCGTACCCAAGCGCCCGCAGAACCAGCAAGGCCGTCGTCGTGCCGCCGGGAATCGTCTCGGCGAGCATGGCGCAATCCAGGGAGGGGGAAATCTTGGCGGCGAACATGCGCGCCGCTTCGAAAACGTTTTCCGCATCGGGAACGGCCGGTTCGAAGCAGGGGTTTTTGCCGTACTCCGCGCCCAGCTCGACATAGGGGGCCGCCGGGGGAAGGTAGGACCCCGCCCGCAAGGTCGTCACGGGGATATCCGCTTCGAGAATCGCCGCCCGTGTGATGATCGCCGGCGTCGGGTGTCCCTGAGGATCGAGCGGGAACGTGTCGATCGCGCGGGGCCGTCCGTACTGGATCACGTCGGAATCGGCGGGCGAGGTCAGGGGAATGAGGTCGGGGTTGGCGCCGGCGGCGGAAAGCCCGGGCGATCGAATTATTAGTGGCGTTGCGGATGGTATCGCGAATAACGATGTTGC
>DAIRUD010000051.1:0-9958 GCA_036803565.1 Synergistaceae bacterium
AGGGCGGCCGCGTGACGCGCGGTGCCGCGCCCTGCGACCTCTGGGCGGTGCCCAAACCCGGAGCCGACCTTTCCGGATACGTGTCCCTGTCGCGCCGGGATCTTCCGGCGCTGTTCGGATACGAGATTTTCAACCGCGCGGGCATCGCCTACCAGATGATGAACCTGCTGCGCCACAATCGATTTTGCGGCGCGTGCGGCGAGCCGATGCGCGATCACGCCGCCGACCGGGCCAGGGAGTGTCCGGCCTGCGGCAACCTCGTCTTCCCCGTCCTCAGCCCGGCGATCATCGTCGCGGTGCAGAAGGACGGGATGCTCCTCATGGGGCACGGCGTCAACTTTCCTTCGGGGCGGTACAGCGTGCTTGCGGGCTTCGTGGAGCCGGGGGAGACGCTGGAGGAGGCGGTCGTCCGCGAAGTGTACGAGGAGTCGCGGGTGCGGGTGACCAACGTTCGCTATTTCGGTAGCCAGCCCTGGCCGTTTCCGGCTTCGATGATGTTGGGGTTCACGGCGGATTGGGAATCCGGCGATCCGGAGCCGGGGGACGGGGAGTTGAGCGACGTCCGTTGGTTCGCGCCGAAGACGCTGCCCGAGATCCCGCCGAGCGTGAGCATCTCGCGCCGCCTGATCGACGACTGGTTGGCGAGCGTTTCCGTGAAGCGGATTGACGATAAATAATGGATTGAAAAAACAGGATTCCCAAGAAACTCGGCTCCTTGGGCGGGGTGCGGGGCGGAGCCCCGCGAAGCGACGATTCCGCGTTTTTTCCTGACGCAGACGACCGCCGTCTGCCACCCCTTCGTTATGCCGCGACACCGCCGCGCTTCGCCTCGCGGGGTCGCCGGCCTCACTCCAGAGAGACCCGATGTACGCCCTCCACTTTTCGCAACTCGTCGCAGAACTGCGGCGCGCAGTGCGCTTGTATCTTGACGGCGATGCGCGCCGAGAGATCGCCGTTCGCGTCCCCCCGGATATAGTTGATATAGCGGAACTCGACGCCGAATTTGGCGAACACGGCCTGGATCTCCGGGAGTGTGATGTTGACGTCCCGCGCGCGGATCGTCAGCATCTTGTGGCTGTTGCGGTCCGCGAAGCGTTTTTCCACGTGCTTCAGGGAGATCAGGGTCGCGCAGACGGTGACGGCGGCGGCGAAGGCGCCTACGTAAAACCCCGCGCCGCAGGCGAGGCCGACGCACGAGACGGCCCAAAGGCTCGCCGCCGTCGTCAGGCCGCGCACATGAAACCCCGAACGCAGGATGGTGCCCGCGCCGAGGAAGCCGATGCCGCTGATGACCTGCGCCCCAAGGCGTGCGGGGTCCGTGTTGCCGCCGTAATGGTTGTGGATGTGCTCGCCCGTCAGCATGACGAGCGCCGCCCCCACGCAGACGAGGATGTTCGTGCGAAAGCCCGCCGGACGGTTGGCCTGCTCCCGCTCGTATCCGACAGCCCCCCCGAGAACACCGGCCAGTAGGATGCGCAACAACGTCTCGGCGTGAGGATAGGCCGACAGGACCTCAAGCACGTCGTTCACCGTTTTCCCGGAGAAAATCGCGGCACATGATCGCGACGCGCTTACGGGGCGCTGGAGATTTTGATCAGGCGGTTCAGCTCGCGCGTCAGCGGCACGATTTTGTCGCTCTTCGCCGCACGCGATAGGGCCGTTTTCGCCTCGATGGCGCGGCCCCAGTAAGCCTGGTTGGCGTCGCGGTTGACGTTGATCGTCGAACCGCTGAAGGTCAGCCCCGCGAACGCGCCTTTGGACATGGAGTACGTGTAGATCGACGCGTCGGCGCGGGAGTCGGTCGCCGCGCCCGCGTCCCTGCCCAGCGGTCCCGCGGCGATGCTGACGTCGCCGCCCAGCTTGAAGCTCTTTCCCCCGGTGAACGCCTGAAGGCCGTCCTGATTGGTGATGACCAGGACGAGCCCGACCTCTTTCACGCCGATCTGCAGGCCGATCGAGCCCCCGACGAGGGAGGCGTACGACGGGCCGGTCCATGCGCTGCCCTTGCCGCGCAGCAGCACGACGCCCTCTCCGTGCATTCCGCCGACCCCGAGGCCCGCCTGGACGGTGCGCGGAAAGATGGCGACGCCCTTGCAGGACTTGATCGTGTCGCCCAGGGCGACGGCGTCCGACTCCTTTTGCATGTTCCGCAGCAGCTCGGTTGCCAGTCCGATGATCTTCTCATGCTGCGGCTCCGCGGCGCTCGGCGCCGGGAAGGCCGCGAGAAACGCCGTCAAGACGAGCGCCAGCCAGCAAGCAGTTCCCCGAAGGCCGTGTCGCTGTATCCGCATCGTACACACCTCCCATGATCTTTGCCGCGACCCGTTCCACACCTTGCCGGATCCCCGGCCTCTCTTTATGGTGGAAAGGTTTCGCCGCAGATATGTGTTCCAAGGGTAAAATAGCATCGAAATACGGTCTTGCCAAGGCGGGGAACCAGGGGATCGTACCCGCTGAAGGGGCGTTTGGGCCGGAAGGAGCCTCGCGAAGCAAAAATACCCTAGAATCCGTACTTCTCGCTTCCCATTTTCGCGTCCCGGATGCCGGTGAGCAGGGTGACGCCCTCCTCCGCACCGGGGTTCAGGCGGGCGCGGACGAGGAGTTTGTCCCCCGCGTCGGTCCAGCTCGCCTCCTGTAGGCCGTTGAATTTCGCGGATTTTCCGAAAAACTTTTTGCCCTCGCTTGTGAGCTGCGAGAAGATGACCTGTTGTTCGCGTTTGGCGGCCGTCGCCCAGATGATGCGCGTCGCGCGCACCTGCGCACCGTCGTGCAGCGCCTCGAAAAACCAGGCTTCCCCCGGTTTCCCCCAGCGGCGAATGCGCAGCTTCTCCTTTTCGTCCACCGTCCGCTCCGAGGCGTGCGCGCCCAGGAAACCGGCCGCGCTCTCCAGCGTGTCGCCCGGCGCGACCGTGCGCAGGAGGGTGAAGGCGCCCTTCGCCGACAGGCCGGTGGCCGCCGGCGCGGAAAGCGGCAGGAGGAAGAGCGCGGCCGCGAGCGCGGCGAGGAGGAGCGAGCGGCGCATTATTGCAGCATATCCTGCATTTTCTGGAGGCGTTCGTTCTCCGCTCCCGTGACATCCCGCGCCCGGTCGACCGGGACCATCACGGGCGGGGACGACGGCGCGGAGGTGCCGCCCTCCGGCGCGGCGATTGCGGGCGGCAGGTCGGGCATGGCCGTGCGCCCCGAGAGGGAGGTAAAGTAGAGGGACATCACCCATCCCAGAATCAAAACCGCGATCAACATGCTGACAAGCGAAAAGATCCTCATGATCGTTCAAAGATCCCCCTTATTCGTAAAGTGCGATTCCGCATCGCCGACAGGGTGCGTCGGCCGCATGGACCCCGCCGGTCGTCCGCTTGAAAAGCGGTACTTTGCGCTGCATAATATAGCAGAATTCGGCTAAAATTACTTCGGGAATATTCGTGGAATCGTAAAAATGGGGGGATGGGGATTGAATTCCTCGGACGAGGGGCGAAAGCGCACGATGCGCGTTTTTCTCTGCGTCGCGCCGCCCAAGGAGGAGATCGAAGCGCTCTCCTCCTTTGTGGCGAGCCTGCGGCGATACTCCGGTTTCAAATGGGTTCTGCCCGAGCAGATGCACGTGACGCTGAAATTTCTCGGGGAGAGCGAGCCGGAAGCGGTGCAGCGGCTGGATTCGGAGCTTGCCAAGAGCGGCTCCGTGCGGGCGTTCGGTATAAAGATCGCGGGTGCGGGTGCGTTTCCGGACCTCACCCGGCCGAAGGTGATCTGGCTCGGGGTGCGCGAGGGCGCACAATCTCTGGCAAAGCTGGCGGAGGGGGTCGAACGGGCGGCGAAGCACGCCGGTTTCCCCGCGGACGGCGGCCGTTTCCGCGCCCATCTGACGCTGGCGCGGGCGCGGGAGAGCGGCCCGCTGCCCGCCGGACTCGACGGGCTTCTCGCCGGGGCGCCGGAGCTGTGCTGGCAGTGCGACCGGTTTTATATGATCAAGAGCGTCCTGACGCCCAAGGGGCCGGTCTACACGCCGCTGCGCGAATACCCCCTGGGATGAAGGCGCGCGTCCGCGGGTTTGCATTGCGCGGACGAATCCTCTATGATGCATCGTGCATTGATCGTAGGGGGGTATGGGATTGAACGTGAGAAAGAACGCCGGAAAACGCGGCGCGCCCATGAAACAGGCGGGGAGTTCCGAAGCGCTCGCGCAACCTCTTGTCGGTGCGCGCACGCTGTCGGTCGCGTCGTTCGTCTGCGGGGCCTGCGTCATGGTTCTGGAGATGGCGGGTTCGCGCGTCGTCGCGCCCTATCTGGGCACCTCGCTCATCGTCTGGACGTCGTTGATCGGCATCATCATGGCCAGCCTTTCGCTCGGCTATTGGGCTGGCGGCGTCGTCTCCGACCGCAACCCCCGCCCCGCGCCGCTGGCCAAGATCATCGCCGCCGCCGCCGCGGCGACCGTACTCCTGGCCGTCGCCGCCAATCCGCTGCTGCGGGCGCTGGCGACCTCGCTGCGCAACGTCTACCTCGCCTCCGTGGTCGCCTCGATCTGCCTCTTCGCTCTGCCCAGCTTTCTGCTGGGGATGGTGTCCCCGTTCATCGTCCGGCTGGCGATTCAGAACATGGGTTCCGCGGGCAGCACCGTCGGGCGGTTTTCCGCGCTCTCCTCGGCGGGGAGCATCCTGGGGACCTTCCTCGGGGGGTTCGTACTGATTTCCTTTCTGGCCTCGCAGACGATCCTGTTCCTCGTCGCGGCCGTGCTGGCGGCGGTCGCCCTGATGCTCTACCGGCCGTCCCGAAAGGCGGTCCTGCCGCTCGCGGTCGTCGCGCTGGGGTTCGGTGTTTTGAGCGAAATGGGGGAGATGCCGATGAAACTGGATGGGACGCAAATCGATACGCGCTACAACACGATACGGATCGTCGACCTCGACCGCACGGGTTTCGGGACGTGGCGGCCGATCCGCATGCTGCAGACCGACCCGATGGGGGCGCAATCCCTCATGTATCTCGACGCCCCCAACGAGCTGTACAGCGATTACACGAAATTCTACGACCTGGCGTTCCACTATAAGCCGGACGCGAAGCGCGTGCTGATGCTCGGCGGCGGCGGCTACTGCGTCCCGAAACACCTCGGGGCGACGCGCCCGGACGTGGAGCTCGACATCGTGGAACTGGATCCGGGCATCACCGCGGCGGCGCGCACGTACTTCGAGCTGAAGGACAGGCCGGGGCAGCGGGTCTTTCACGAGGACGCCCGGATGTTCCTCAACAGGGAGGCGAACGGCGACGGCGCGAAATACGACGCGGTCTTCGGCGACGTGTTCGGCTCCTCCTACAGCATCCCCTTCCACCTGACCACGGCGGAGTGCATGCAGCGGATCCGCGACCTGTTGAAGCCGGACGGCGTGTTCGTCGTGAACATCATCGCGGCGATCGACGGCGAACTGTTCGGCGGGATCTACGCCAGCGTCGCCGCGGCGTTTCCGCGCGTGCTGATCTTTCCCGCCACCTATCCCAACAGCGATTCGATCAAACAGAACGTCATGATCGTCGCCCTGGCCGACGCGGCGACGCCGGACCGCGAGGCGGAGAACGCCTGGGTCGCGGCATTGCTGAAACACCGCTGGACGAAGCCGTATGCGCCGCGGGTCGCGGCCTTCACGGACGCGTTCGCCCCGGTGGAAAAATATTCCCTGATCCCCTGACGTCCGCACCGTACACGGAAAAAGGCCATGAAGAAGGTCTTCGCCTATCTTGCCGTCCTCCTGCTGCTCGTCGCCGCATCCGTCGTCGTCAACGATTGGCGCGTGGAGCGGGAGCTGGAGGAAAATCCGGACCTTCTCGCCGGCGGCGAGGGGGGGACGCCGCGCGACGATCGGGACTACGCGATGCCGCCGCCGGGCCCCCTCGGCCGCCCGATGTTCGTCTCGGAGCTGGCCTGGATGCTGCGGGAGCGCATGGCGCTGGACGTGCTGGAGGATTTCGCGGACGAGGGCGCGGCGCTGGAAGCGTATAACGAGCGGGTGGCCGCGTACAATCAGCGCGCGGTGGAGATCGAATACCGCGCCGGGGAGTTGCTGACCGCCGAAAAGCGGGTCGACGCGGAAAAGGGACGGATCGTGGCCGATGCGCTCGACGAGGGGCTTCGCTTGGCCATGCCGGACGAGTGGAGGGGCAATGCGGCCGCCGCGCGAATCTGGACCGCCCAGAAATTCCTCAAGCTGCTGGGCTTCTATGCGGGGCGTGTGACCGGCAGGACGAGCGCCACGACCGAGATGGCGATACGGCTGTATCTGGAGCGGACGGGCGATGCGTGGAGCGGGACGGTCGACGACGCGTTGGCCGGACGGCTCCGAAACGATTATCTTGCGTCGAGGACGCCGGAGCGGGTCGGCTTCGACGATTGAACGCCGCCGCTCCGAAGACTGGGGTGCGCGGGCGGAGCCTCGGGTTTTTTAGTTAAAATGCTCTAAGCCGCTTTGCTGGCGCTCTCCGCCTTGTTTTTGTTGAACGCCTCCTCCAGCGTGGCGGAGAAGATTCCGTACTCCATCTTCGTCGTACCGTTGTAGAAGAACTGGCCGGTGAAGACCTTGGGGCGGACGGCGTTGCGGATGTCGTCGTCGAAGACCTCCCGGGGAAGCGCGGCCAGGCGGCCGGCGAGCGTGGCCGCGCCGGCCAGGGGCGTTTCCGGAAGCAGGATGTGGATCCGCCGCTCCTTCAGCCGGAAGCCGCAGTCGGTGATGCGGAGGGCCGCCTTGACCTTGGACGCGTACGCATGGAAGAGCATCTCCTCCTGCTCCTTCGAAAGCGAGACGTCGGCGGCGCCGTCGAAGGTCAGCTCCAGCAGGATACCCGCGAGGGAGCGCTTGTAGCGGTTGGCGCGGGATATCTCCTCCGGCCCCCGGATCTTCCTGTACTCCTCCGTATAAAGCCCGGTATCGGAGTCGAAAAGGCCCGGAATGCCCCCCTCGGTGGTTTCCACCACCGCCCGCGGCGCCTTCGGTTGTTCCTTCACGGGTTTGCCCTGCGGCGTCGGGAGGAGGGAGATGTAGTAGCGGTTGCCCTCCTTGGCCTGCGATACCCACCAAGTGCCCGAGCCCAGGGTGAATTCCTCCTGGTCGATGGGGATGACCTCGTTGACGATCTCGCCCTCGATGTCGCCCGGTTCGCGCTCGACCGCTTCGTAAAAGGCCTGGTTCGCGCCGAGGATCGTGCCCTTGGAGTCGACGATGCAGATGGGCACGTCGAGCTTGGAGACGAGGTTCTCCATGCGCGCCTGTTCCGTCTCCTCGTTCTCCGCTTTGGGCTTGGCGGGCACGTCGTAGAGCGCGGTCGATCCCTGCGTGGCGTAGAAAAAGACGACGCAGAGGCCGACGAGGAACATCACCAGCCCGATCCAGGAGAGGAAGACGGTGCCGAACTGCATCGACATCACGGAGAGCAGCAGGCCCTGCGTCAGCAACGTGACGCCGAGTGCATAGCGCTTTTCGCGGCGGGAGATGTAATAGAGGGATATCGCACAAAGACAGATATAGGCCGCGATCGTCAGCCCCCAGACGATGGGCGGTACTTTCAGGGCGGCATCTCGATTGTGCAGTAGGGCGGCGAGGAGCAGTAGAACGAAAGAGAATATCGGGGGAAAGGGCAACCATCTCATCATGTTTCCACGCACCAGCCTTTTCATCCGTGATCGGCGGCTAATTCCGATTATAATTATACACGATCCGTCACTTGCGCGCGTCGGTTATTTTGCGAGCAAGGGGTCAAATTCAGTGAAATATGGATATAATACGCCTATCGGCCTCTCGTGCGTGTTGCGGGCGTTCGAGCGCGCGCAGCCCCGAGATCCGAGGTCCGAGGTCCGAGGTCCGAGGTCCGAGGTCCGAGGTCCGGGGCGCGAGGCGGGGCGTTTCCTCCTTCCGCGCCGGGATGTCGCGGTGGAATTCATGGATCGATGGGAGTTATGAGAGATGTTGCATTGTGGAATCGTAGGACTGCCCCTGAGCGGCAAGACGACGGTGTTCAACGTCATCACGCGGGCGGGGGCGGAGGTCAAGCCGTACGCCGGGGGGAAGACGGACCCCAACCGTGCGGTCGTCGACGTCCCCGACGCCCGTTTCGACCGCCTGGTCGAGGTGCATGCGCCGAAAAAGGAGACGCCGGCACAGGTCGAGTTTGTGGACCTCGCCGGACTTTCCCGCGGCGCGGGGAAGGGCGAGGGGCTGGGCAACGCCTTTCTCTCCTTCGTGGCGGACGCCGACGCGCTGCTGCACGTTATTCGCTGTTTCGACAATGCGGCGGTGGAGCACCCGGAGGGCTCCGTCGATCCGCTGCGGGATTGGGAGATTCTCGATATGGAGCTGATCTTCCGCGACCTTGCGGTTGTGGAAAACAGGTTGGGAAAGCTGACCGCGAAAAAAAAGCTCCTGCCCGAGGAGGAGGCGGAGCGGGGACTGCTGGAGCGGTGCCGGGATTGCCTCATGGAGGAGCGCCTCCTCTCCTCGCTCGGCCTGACGCCGGACGAGCTGCGCCTGCTGCGCGGTTTTTCCTTCGTCACGGCCAAGACGCAGATCCTCGTCCTGAACATGGACGAATCCAAGGCGGGGATCGACGCCCTGCCGAACGGCGCCGCGCTCCGCGAGCGGATCGAGGCGCGCGGCGTGCGCGCCATACCGCTTTACGGCAGCCTGGAGATGGATCTCATCGACCTCTCACCCGAGGAGGCGGCCGCCTTCACCGAGGGGCTGCCGATCGAGGAGCCGGGGCGGGAGCGCCTCATCGCGGAGGCGTATCGGACGCTGGGGCTGATCAGCTTCTTCACCTGCGGGCCGGACGAGGTCCGGGCCTGGACGTTGCGCGACGGGGACAATGCCGTCGAGGCCGCCCGCACCATCCACAGCGACCTCGCGCGCGGATTCATCCGGGCGCAGGTCGTCTCCTACGAGGATTACACGCGCAACGGCGATTCCTTCGCGCGCTGCCGCGACGCGGGGGTCCTGCGCTTGGAGGGCAAGGAGTACAGGGTCTGCGACGGCGATATCATCGAAATCCGCTTCAACGTATAATTCGCGCGGGAGGGCTGCGGCAATGGGGAAATCGCTCTTCGATCCGGTAGAGATCCGTTCGTTTCGCATGGAGAACCGCGTCGTCGCGGTGCCGATGGCCACCCGCTCCTTTACCGTCGATGGGCGGCCGACGGACAAAACGATGGAAATGTACGGCAAGTACGCCGAGAGCCGCGCCGGGATGGTCGTCGTGGAGCATCACGCGGTGCATCCGTGGGGCCGCAACCGGCGGGAGCAGCCGCGCTTGTACGGCGATGCCGACGCGGAGTCCCTGCGGCCGCTCACCGACCTGTTCCGGGCGGCGGGAACGCCCGTCGTGGCGCAGATCAATTTCGCCGGGAGCATGACGGCGGACGAGAACCTGCTTCGCGAGGACGATTTCGAATACGTCTCGCCCTCCGGCGTCAAGACGCCGCGGGATGCGCTGCGGGAGCGCCCGCGCCCGCTGGAGGAGCGGCAGATCGCCGCGATCGTCGAGGCCTTCGTCCGCGCCGCGGAGCGCGCCGTGCGGATCGCCGGATACGACGGCGTGCAGATCCACGCGGCGCACGGCTATCTTTTGGGACAGTTCCTCAGCCCGCTGACCAACAAAAGGGAGGACGCCTACGGCCGCACCCCCAAGGGGCGGGCGCGGTTCCTTTACGAGATCGTCGACGCCGTCCGCTCCAGCTGCAAGGACGCCTTGCTCTCCGTGCGCTTGGGCATGGCGGACCACATGCCGGACGAGCCGATGAAGGGCTTGTCCGTGGACGACACGGCCGATGTGGCGCGCGAGCTCGCCGCGCTGGGGGTCGATTACCTGAGCCTCTCCGGCAACCATTGCGGCTTCGGCGACAAGCGCGTCGGCGACGACGCGTATTTCGCGCCCTTCGCCCGCGTCGTGCGCGACGCGGTGCGCGGGGCGCTGCCGATCGACTGCG